>CANSRH010000014.1 GCA_947649365.1 uncultured Mycoplasmatota bacterium
ACTAGATTTTACCTAGCCTAGATTCATATTTCTATTTAAAACTGTTAAAGTAGGGATAAGATACCAAATGAAAAATTCCAAACAAAATAGCCAAAGCACCTATACAATAAAAAACAAAAATGACTGCTTGACTAGAATTAGTAACAAGAATAATGCCAACCACAAGCATAAGAAGAGGGCCAAAAATTTCTAATTTTTTTATCTCTTTCTCTCTAATTTTTTTTGGTTTAATAAGTGTAGTTTTCCCCATCTATCTATCTACTTCCTTTCAAGATTAATCATACTAACAAATATTCTAATTAGCAAGTAGAAAAAAGAAAAAGCTTATGATATAATAAAATAGAATAAAATAAAGGGGACAAACTTATGCTAAAGAAAGAACAAGTGTTAGAAACATTAAAAAAATATGGATTTTATTCTTTAAACCGTGCACCCTATCTTTATCAAAACAAAGAGGAAATAGGAGTATATTTTATATGGCCAAATAAACACTATGGAAACTTAGAACGAGTATTGTGTTTTGAAACTATAGAAGAATTAGAAGAAGAAGTATTTAAGTATTGGTGGTATTTTAGTAACAAAGAAAAGGTAGAAATTGAAGTAGAATTTGATAATTATGAAATAGTGAGTCCACGTGTTCTATACAAATACAA
This sequence comes from uncultured Mycoplasmatota bacterium, assembly GCA_947649365.1. Classification (GTDB taxonomy): domain Bacteria; phylum Bacillota_I; class Bacilli_A; order RF39; family UBA660; genus MGBC108787. Next base: position 654 of record CANSRH010000014.1, read on the forward strand.
AGGAACTATTTTAACAAGCGAACTGATGAAAAAATTTGAAGAAAGCAAAAAAAATTTCGCCGAGCCAAAAGAAATAGTAAAAAGAAAACAACTTACAAGAACAGCTAATATTCTAATTCTAATTTTAAAAGAAAAATGCAAAATTCAACATGAAACGTATTTAAAAGTAACGCAAATGGGAGAAGAATTAAAACAATTAAATAGTACCTATCAACGAAAATTAAAACAATATCAAAACGAAAAAGAAGACAACGTAGAATCTTACGAGTTATTAATGGATGATAGTGATGAAACTGAAAAAATAGTCCATCATTTACAAGACGAATTATCTTCTTTGGAAAACGAAAAAGAAATGCGAAAATTCATTACAATGATATTTAATTATTTACAAGATTTAGAAACTAGTGAATCTCATTTACAAAATGTATATTTATTAAATCGTTATCCATATGAGATTGAAGACATGAAAAAGAAAATAACCATATTAGAAACAGCAATTAAAAGTAAGAAAAAATTATTTAAAAGTAAACAAAATCCAATAGAAGCAATAAAAGAGATTGAAATAAATAGTCCTTGCAAAAAAATGGTAAATATCAATATTTATGTTGAAAAAGAAAGAAAACAAATCATAGAAAAATACCAAAATCGGGAAGAAATTGATGAAAATGTACTAGGAGATTACTTAGTCAACTTTGAAAAATTAAATATTGCATTACCAGATATCATAAAAAACAATGCTTTAGAAGAAATAGAAAAGGAAGAATTGTTTGAAAAATTAAAAGCTATGCATAACAAATTATCCAAAAAAGAAAAATCAGCTTGTTTTGTTGCAACTTCTTTCCTAAAAGATTGCCTAAATATTTTAATAGAAAAAGAAGCAACTCATGAATTTAACGTAAGTGATGTGATTAGTAAGCTAATTTTAGCCAATCAAATGGATTTATTTAATGATGCGTTTACCACCCTTGATATCTATATCAATGCCAAAGTAAGAGTGAAATACTTTAGCATTTTAAATATCAATACCTTTGAAAATTTTATCTCTTCTTTAATTGACACAATAAGAACATTAAACAACATAAATATGAAATTAGAAAAAGTATTACTAGGGTATTATTTAGAAAAAGAAAAAGGAATGATTAACTTTCATTTAAAAAACATTTACAATTACAAAACTAAAAATTCATTTATTGTTAATATAATGCCTGGAGCCCCCATTTATTATTCACCAGTGAATATTGTAAAACAACTTGATATTATAGAAAGTACAGAATTAGTGGAAAGAGAAAATGATACAATTTTCTTGCTAGGAAGCAAAGTGAATATAGAAACAAAGAGCAGTAAAATTGTGGTAGTAAAATACGAAAAAGAAAAAGTATTAAATAAAAAGGATTACATTGTTGTAACAGAAATGAAAGAAAAAAATCGTTGTCACTATTATGAAGATAAAATTTATAGCAAAGCAACAGGAGGACTTTTATGAATCGAAAAGAATTTTTAAAAAGACTAAGAAAAGAATTATCTTTTTTAGAAAAGAAAGAATTAGAAAAAGAAATCTTAGAATACATTAATAAAATTGATAGTTCAAATGCCCAAGACATAGAAGTAATAAAAGAATTTGGAAGTATAGAAACAATTGTTAAAGATGTTTGTAAAAAGCATGGTCTCAATTACAAACAAATCAAAGAACAAAAACAAAATAGCTTTAAGAATTTTTATAACGATTTAATAGAATTAAGTACAATTGTAAAAAATAGTGATAAGAAAAAGAAAAGTAAAATTTTATTAGACATTTTGTTATTAATTGTAGTAGCATGTGTTTTAAAAATCCCTTTTATTTTCATAAGAGATTTAGGAGACAAAATAACAGAAGCATTTTTGGATAGTAATGTAACTGTTCTTGCTGTATGGGGACTTATCATAGAATTTGTATATGTTATAACAGCGATTACCTTTTTTATCAAAACATTTAAAAAATGGTTTCTTCATTTAGAAAAAGAAAATTAGAGGACAAACAAAAAAAGTCCTCTTTTAAATGTAAAGAAAAGACAATTGACAAACCAGTTAGAATAATAGATAATAAAGATAAATAGAAAATGGTGAAGAAGATGGACAAACGAAAATTTACAATGGTTATTTCTATACTATCAGTTCTTATATTTGTAGTTGTAATAGTAACAGCAAGTTATGCATTTTATACAACAACAGTAAAACAAGAAGGAAATCCAGAAATCAAAGGTGGAACAGCAACATTAGGCTCTTCGTTTATCGATGGACCAACGATACAAAAAATGAATATAATTCCTGGGGACACCATTACCAAAACATTTAAAATCATGAACAATGGTGGAAACGATTTAAATTATAAAATTGTAATCAATGAGTTACAAAATGAATTTACAAAACCAGAAGATTTACAATATACATTAAAAAATGGGGAAGACGTTGTAGCATCAGGAAGTTTTCCTACACAAACAGGAGCAATTACAGAAGTAATTACTATTGCAACAAATGAAACACACAATTACACGTTTACCATAACCTATTTAAATACCACAGAAGACCAATCCGCAGATATGGGAAAAAGTATTAGTGGAAAAATATTTATAGAAGAAGTATAAAGAAAATAAAAAGGGATATAGAAAACTTCTATATCTTCTTTTTTTGGAGGAAAAAATGAACATAGTAGAATATTTAGCAAACACATTAGGAGTAAAAGAAACACAAGTCCAAGCGGTATTAAAATTATTAAGTGAAGATTGTACCATTCCTTTCATTGCAAGATACCGAAAAGAAGCAACAGGAGCATTGGATGAAGAACAAATTGGTGTGATAGATGCCCAATACAAATATCTATGCAACTTAGAAAAAAGAAAAGAAGATGTTATTCGTCTTATTGCTGAAAAAGACTTATTGACTAGTGAGTTAGAAAACAGCATTCGAGCATGTACAAAATTAATTGAAGTAGAAGATTTATATCGTCCATTCAAAGAAAAAAAGAAAACCAAAGCAACAGAAGCTATCAAACTAGGTCTAGAACCGCTTGCTAAAAAAATAATGTCTTTTCCAACAACTGGAGACATAACTACACTTGCAAGTGGATACAATGTGTCTATAGAAGAAGCTATAAAACAGGCAGGATACATAATAAGCGAATGGAGTAGTGACAATGCATACTTAAGAAAATGGACACGTAACTTCATTTTTAACACGGGACTACTTATCACCAAAAAGAAAAAAAATGCCGAAGACGAGCGAAAAGTATATGAAATGTACTATGAATTTCAAGATAAAATCAAATACATCAAACACTACCGAGTACTAGCAATCAATCGTGGAGAAAAAGAAAATATTCTATCCGTAAGCATTGACTTTGACAAAGAAAGAATTCTAGAAAATTACAAAGAAAAAGTAATCAAGAAAAAAGAATCGTTTGTTGCATCTATAGTAACGGATGCCATAGAAGATGCCTTAAAACGATTAATTCTTCCAAGCATTGAAAGAGAAATCAGAGCCATGCTCACTGATAAAGCAAGTATAGAAGCCATAAAAACATTCAAAGACAACCTAGAAAAACTATTATTAACCAAACCAGTAAAAAACAAAACCATTATAGGATTTGACCCTGCATTTCGTACAGGATGCAAACTGGCGGTATTAAATCCATATGGAGAAGTATTAGAAATAGCAACCATTTATCCACATGAACCGCATAACAAAAAAGAAGAAGCAACCAAAATATTAAGAGACTTAATTACCAAATACAAGGTAGACATCATTGCAATTGGGAATGGGACGGCATCTCGTGAAAGTGAATTTTTTGTAGCAGAGGCAATTAAAGACTTAAATGTATTATACAACATTGTAAGTGAAGCAGGAGCAAGCGTCTATTCTGCTAGTAAACTAGCCATTCAAGAATTTCCAGATTTAACAGTTGAAAAAAGAAGTGCCATCTCTATAGGAAGAAGAGTACAAGATCCTTTATCAGAGCTAGTAAAAATTGATCCCAAATCCATAGGAGTAGGAGAATACCAACATGATGTCAACCAAGCAGATTTAAGTGAAGCGCTAGATTTCACCGTATCGAAAATTGTAAATGAAGTTGGAGTCAATATCAACACGGCAAGTGATAGTATTTTAAAATACATTTCTGGTTTAAATAAAAAATGCATTGAAAACATTCAAAAATTTAAAAAAGCCCATACCTTTAAAAACAGAGAAGAAATCAAAACGATTGCAGGAATAAGTGACAAAGTTTATGAACAATGTATAGGCTTCTTACGTATCAATGATGGAGAAAATCCACTAGACAAAACAAAAATTCATCCAGAAAGTTATGAGATAACCACACGAATTTTAGAAGAATTAAACTTAAAACTCCAAGACCAGCAAAAAGAAGAATTTAAAGAAGCCATAGAAAAAGCAAATATCCACAATTTAAGCGAAAAATACAACACAGACATTTATACCATTGAGGATATTTTAAAAGAATTAATTACTCCAGGGTTAGATCCAAGAGATGCTTTAGAAGACGTTTTATTAAAAAGTGATGTTCTAACTATTGAAGATTTAAAAGAAGGAATGGAGCTTACCGGTACTGTAAGAAATGTAGTATCCTTTGGAGCATTCGTAGATATTGGACTACACAATGATGGTTTAATTCATATCTCAAAACTAAGCAAAGACTATGTTGCTAACCCGCTAGACGTTATACACGTAGGAGACATTATCACCTGTCATGTTGACAAAATTGACAAAGAAAAAGAAAAAGTAAATTTAACTTTGATTTAAAAGTCATGATATAATAATAGATAGAAAAAGATTCTATCTATTTTTAATTAAAAAAGAATGGGTATACTAAAAAAAGAGAAGGAGAAAACTTTATGTGTGGAATTGTAGGAATCATAAGTAAAGAAAAAAAGAAAAAACAAATCATAAAAAAAATGGCAGACAGAATCAGTCATCGAGGACCTGATGGAGAAGGGTATTATATAGACAAATTGGTTGCTTTAGGACACCGAAGACTATCCATTATAGATATAGAAAGTGGTACCCAGCCGATGTTCAATGAGGATGAATCCCTCGTAATTGTTTTTAATGGAGAAATCTATAATTACATAGAATTAAAAGACGAATTAAAAAAGAAGAAACACATATTCAAAACCAATTGTGATACAGAAGTATTACTTCATGGCTACGAAGAATGGGGAAACACTGTTCCTAAAAAACTAAGAGGAATGTTTGCTTTTGCCATTTGGGATAAAAAAAAGGAAACTCTTTTCTGCGCACGAGATCCATTTGGAATCAAGCCCTTTTATTACTACCAAACAGAAAATACTCTTCTTTTTGCATCAGAAATAAAATCTTTTCTAGAACATCCTAAATTTGAAAGAATTTTAAACAAAGACTTAATTGGCCCGTACCTATCCTTTAGCTTCACACCTACAACAGAAACCTTTTTTAAAGGAGTATTTCGTCTTGATCCTGGAAGCAGTTTAACCTACAAAGAAGGAAAATTAGAAATAGAAAAATATTTTGAAATCAGTTTCAATGAAAAAAATCGAGAAAGAAGCAAAGTAGAAGAAGACATAGAAAAAGTTATGAAAGACTCTGTAAATCATCATATGCTAAGTGATGTCGAAGTAGGTTCTTTTCTATCCAGTGGAATCGACTCTTCCTACATTGTCAGTTTAGCAAAACCAGACAAAACCTACACGGTAGGGTACGACCTAGACAAATATAATGAAATCAATTACGCCAAAGATTTAACAGACAAATTAAAAATAAACAATACCAGTAAAAAAATAACCAAAGACGAATACAAAAATATAATTCCTACCATTATGTATTACATGGATGAACCATCCAGTGACCCTGCCGCTATAGCACTTTACTTTGTTTCTAATCTAGCAAGTAAAGATGTAAAAGTAGTATTATCAGGAGAAGGTGCTGACGAATTTTTTGGAGGATACAACAAATATAGAGAAGAAGTAGACATGAAATGGTACAACAAACTCCCCTATGTTTTAAGACACTTAGCAGCCATCCTTTTTTCTGTACTCCCAGAAGTAAAAGGAAGAAACTTTATTGTGCGTCGTGGTACAAAATTAGAAAATGAATACATTGGAGTCAACAAAGTATTTAGTGAGCGAGAAAGAAAAAAAGTTCTAACATGTAGTGACCCTATAAAAAACAAAGACCTAACCAAACCTATTTTTGACAAACAAAAAGGACATGACAACATAACCAAAATGCAAGCCATTGACATTCACTTTTGGTTAATCAAAGATATTTTGCAAAAAGCAGATCGTATGACAATGGCAAACTCCATTGAAGGAAGAGTTCCGTTTATAGACAAAGAAGTATTTAAATTAGCAAGTACCCTAAATGAAGAATGCAAAGTAACAAAACAAAATACCAAAGTAGCTTTAAGAAATGCAGCAAAAAAAGTAATTCCGAATGAATCCTATAAAAAGAAAAAACTAGGTTTTCCTGTCCCACTTCGAGAATGGTTAAGAGAAAATGATTTTTATAACGAAGTAAAAAGAACATTTGAACAGGATTTTGTAAATGAATTCTTCAATCAAAAATACATTTTGAATCTTCTTAATGAACATAAAAATCATAAAAAAGATACCTACAAAAAAGTATGGACCATTTATTGTTTTATCAAATGGTATGAAATTTTTTTCTTAGATAAAAATTTTAACTAAAAAAGAAGCTACACAAAATTACAGCTTCTTTTTTGAATGGATAGACAAAAACACTAGGATTTAAAATTTAAAACAGCAATGCTGATTGTTAAATAAGTAGCAAAAAGAATCCACAACAAATAGGGAAGATTCAAAAGCGCACTTATTTTTTTCTTGTTCCAAAATAAATAAAGCAAATAAAGTACCAAAACATCCAATAGAAGTATCCATAAGATAGCAAAGAATCTAGCTTTCCATAAAAAGAAAAGAATACTCCATAATAGATTTACAAAAAGTTGGAAATAATAAATGCCATCTAAGAATTCATTCTTTTCAAAATCTTTTTTATACAAAGAATAGGAAAGTCCCATCAACAAATAAAGAATGACCCACACAATAGGAAATAAAATACTAGGAGGAGCAAAAGCTGGTTTTACAAGAGTCGAATAATCAATATGATTACGAATGAAAAAAGCAACAATTACTCCCATAAATAAAGGAAAAAACAAATAAAACAAAGTTTGTAAAATCTTTTTCATAGCAACACCTCTCTACAAATAAATTTATAAAGAAAACAAAAAAATATGTCATGTGTGATATAATAAGACTAGGTAAAAAAATATGAAATTAGAAGATTTAAACAAAGAATATGATAAACTACAATTAATCTATGGTGCAAAAGAACTAGATTCCATCTACAATGGTGGGTGTACAAAAAATCCAGATATTTGTTTTGTATTTATGAATCCTACCAAAAAAATTATTGCCTCTGAAAAATCATGGAAAGGGTTAAAATCTCCATGGATTGGAACAAAAAATATATGGGACTTGTTTTATAGTTTGGATTTAATAGAAAAAAATATTTATCAAGAAATAAAAAAGAAAAATGGAAAGGAGTGGACTCCTGATTTTGCAGAAAAAGTGTATGAAGATGTAACAAAACATAAATACTTTATAACCAATCTAGGAAAATGTACACAACTAGATGCCAGACCACTACCAGATTCTGTATACAAAGAATACTTGGAATTACTAAAAAAAGAAATTGAAATTATTAACCCAAAAGTGGTAATTTTATTTGGAAACCAAGTAAGTTCTATTGTTTTAGGAGAAACCATTTCTGTATCCAAATCTCGTAGGAAAGAGTTTAAAAGAGTTATAAACAAACAAGAATTTTCTTTTTATTCTGTTTTCTATCCTGTTGGAAATGGTAGATTTAATATTGACAAAGCAATAGAAGATATAAAGTGGATTATGGAGGGTATAAAATGCAAGAATTAGGTTTTATGATAGACAAAAATGGAAAGATTTCCTATTTTGGAGAATGGGTAGAAAAAAACAAAATAGAAAAAAACAACAGACGTCAGATGCACACTCCAAGTTTTGAAGATAAAATAGAATCTAAAAACTATTTCAAATCATTAAATCTTGTTTATAAAAAATCCAGTGACCATTGGTTTATAGAAGAAACATTAAAACTAAATTTTAGTTTACAAGGTATTATTGTGGGAATAAACAATTCCATTGAATATGAAAACCAAGAATTAATCATGACTGCACCAAGTGATATTAACGATTTACAAAAAGAAAGTTTAACTGAATTGTACGAAACATTAAAAAAATTTAATACTATAAATATTAAAACTGTCTCTAAATTAGGGATGAACATAGAAGGATTTCATTATTCCTTTGTTGACGATTATTTTGAAGACTATGGAATAGAAACCCCTACATTCAAGCCATAAAAAAAATTACATTTGATTTTGTAAATTTTTTTTATGTTCTAAAATATAAGTAAGTAACATTCCTACGGTTCGATCTTCATGAATTTCTTTATTCATACATAGTTCAATAATTTCTTCATAACTTTTCCACACAAAACCAGAAACAAACTCATTTTCTTCTAATTGTGGTCCAGATTCGCTAATTTCAAAGTCAGTAATTTCATAATAATAAAGATCCCAAATTACTCCAGCACCATCTTTGGAGAATTTTAACAATTTAGGATAGTGAACGATAACTCCAACCTCTTCTAAAACCTCTTTAGGAACCGTTCTTTCTACATGTTCCATGATATCTCCTAATTCTAAAGACTTTTTATAATCCTCCAAAGTATCAAAAACTTTTCCACCAGGAAGCCGGTAATCCCATCCATTAAGTTCGTAACGAAACTCTTTTGATAATAAAATTTGTTTCTTACTTTGATTAACAATAAGTGCTCGAATACCTGGAGGCCTTCTTACCATAGTTCTTTTAATATGTTTCGTTTCTCCATCAATAAAAAAATCTTCTTCTGTTTCTAAAAATTCAAAAAAGCCGTTATTAAACACCGATTTTTCCATATTTGTTTCATCTCAAATAAAATATACTACAAAAAAATAAAAAAGTGTATAATAAAAGAAAGTAGGAGAAAAAATGTACAATGAAATTTTAAAATGTTTGCAAGAACAAATAGAACAACAGGAATGGGAAAAAATTAAAAATAAAACATATCATTTAGGAGTTTTCATAGAGCCATATTTAACGTATATGTTAAATGGTAAAAAAACGATTGAATCAAGATTTAGTAAAAATAAAATAATGCCATACAATCAAATCTTTAAAGAAGACGTAGTGATTGTAAAAAAATCTAGTGGAAATATTGTAGCATATTTTACTATAAAAGAAGTATTGTTCTTTAATTTGAATGAAACCTCCATAGAGGAGATAAAGGCTAAATACAATAAACAATTATGTGTAGATGAAAATTTTTATTTTAGTAAAAGGAATTGCAATTATGCAACTCTTATAGTCATTGACCAAATAAAAAAAATAAATCCATTTCCTATAAAGAAAAAGGGAATGCAAACTTGGGTTGTATTAAATAAAAAAGAAAAAATAATCGAAGAAGAATAAAAGTATTTCTAATCATATTTATTAAGTATAATTTTTCTCTATGTCCAGTTGTAAATAAGTACTTACTATTCAGCAAAAACATTTGTGAAGAGAACAAATGTATGTTATGATGGCATCAGGTGATACAAATGAATCAAAAAGAACTATTAAAACAAATAAAAACTACAGATAGTTTATATGCCATTCAAAAATACATTGGAAAAGTAATAGAAATAAGAGGATTTGCCAATAATCCTCTTGAAGAAGAATTACTTTTATTAACAGAAGAAGTAGGAGAACTTGCCAAAGCGGTTAGAAAAGAAAAATATCCAGTAGACAATAAAAAATTAAAAAACTATGATTCAATAGAAAGTGAAATAGCGGACGTTTTTATTGTTTTAACATCGATTTGTAATTCATTAAAAATCAATTTATACGATGCTATTTTAGAAAAAGAACAGGAAAATATAGAAAGAACTTGGCAAAAAATAAAAAAGGATGTTTCAAATGAGTAGACGATTAACAAGACGATACATAATAAAAGAGATCAAAAATTTAGAAATAAGTGCTCCCATTCGCTATGAAAGATACTACATCAATGACAATTTGCGTATTCAAAAAAAAGGCGAAAAATTAGAAAAAGAAATCTTTGACGATGAAAATAATTTAAAAAAGAAAGAAATAATTTCTTTAGAGGAATTTAAAAAATTAAAAAAGCAAGCTTATAAAAAGATAATACGAGAAAGTTACTTATATTTAAAAGACAAACGAATTTCTATAAAAAAATATCTTGATGAACACGAGGGCTTTATACGAGTAGAAGTTGAATTTTTGAGTCAAGAAGAACTAGAACAATTTCAGAAAGAAGCTTGGATGGGAAAAGAAATCACCAATTCTCCTCTCGCATTTGATAAATATGTAAGCAAACTAACAAAAGAAGAATTAGAAAAAGAAGTAAAAAAATATTTAGGAGAATAAAGATGTACTATGTCTATATGCTTCGATGTGTTGATAACTCGATTTATACTGGAATAACCAATCATTTTGAAAGAAGAATGCAAGAACATTTCCTAAAAACAAAAGAATGTGCAAAATATACAAAAACACATCCACCGATAAAAATAGAAAAAGTATGGACATGTAAAAATCGTTCCCTTGCCTCAAAATTAGAATATCATATCAAAAAATTAACCAAGCGAGAAAAAGAAGAATTAATCAAAAATAAAAACTTTTCCATTCATTTTGAAAATTGTTTAGAATGGGAAAGTTACAAATCCTATAAAATTAGCAAAAAAGAAAAAGCAACATAAGTTGTTTTTTTATTATAAACAATTAAGAAACAACTTCATCTGCTTTTGACAAAGTTCCCACTTGTATCGTCGAATCATTTTTATTAATAATAGCTTCATATTTCGTTTTCACATTAATGTAATTAGGAAGGATAGAATCATCCAACTTATAAAAAGGCAAGATTCTAAAATTTCGAAAACCACTTGTTCTTTCTGTATACACCAAATCTCCCTTCACATTATCTAGACTTATTGTGGTCACTCCATTTTCTACCACTTTGTTTATATCAACTGAAGCAATCATACCAATACGTCTCACTAATTCATTTTGTCCAGAAATAAAATTACCCAAAGAATAGATAACCAACGTTTTGCCAATATGTTCTATTGGCTGAATCACGTGAGGATGACTCCCAATAATTACATCCACACCCAAATCTGCTAAGAATTGTGCTTGACGCCTTTGTGTTTCTGTAGGAACATGAGTATATTCAACTCCCCAGTGCATAGAAACAAGAACAACATCCACCTTTTCTCTAACCGCTTCAATATCAGCTTTTACTTGTGCCTCATCAAATAAATTAACCAAATATTCTTTTCCTTTAGGAACAGAAAGTCCATTCGTTCCATAAGTATAAGCAAAAAATGCATAAGTAATACCATTTTTTTCACCGATATGACTTCTTGCTTTGTCTTCAAACGAATCATAACTTCCTGCAGTTAAAACGTTCGTTTGTTCTCTCCAATAAGCTACTGAATTCAAAATTGCTTTTTGTCCTTTATCCATTGTATGGTTATTTGCTAAACTTACCAAATTAAAACCAGCTTTTATAAACGCATCTCCCACCTCTTTAGGTGAATTAAACGTAGGATAAGAAGAAAGTCCGAGTTCTACTCCACCCAAAACAGTCTCCTGATTATAATACGCCAAATCATAATTCTTAACTATCGGTGTAACATCTGCAAGTTGCTTATCAAAATTATACGTTCCATCACTCTGCAAACCATCTTTATAACAACCCGTATGGTAAAGAGCATCACCAACCATACCAAGTCGGATGTTGTATTCTTCTCGTTTTGGTTCTTCCACTTCAGGATTTTTATCTTCAATGGGTGGAATAGGGATGACATCGCTATTTTTTTTCTTATCAAAAAAATAAAGAGAAGTTCCAATCAACAAGAAAAAAATGAGAACATAAAGAAAGACATACAAAACTTTTCTCCATTGTTTTAATTTCATACAACAACACCTACTTATTAACAGATTTTTTCTAAAAAAATTATAACATGGATAAAGATTCATGTAAATTTAAAAAAAGGAAAGTAGAGAAAATAAGATTGTAGTAAGAAGCGAAAAGATATATAATATAGAAAAGAAAAACGGAGGCAATTATGGATTTTGAGATTCTTTACTTACTAGATAAAATGCACAATCCTATTCTAGACAAAATTATGATTTTTTTAACCAACTTAGGAAATGCAGGAATACTATGGATTGCGATTGCAATTATTTTAATCTGTTTTAAAAAAACGAGAAAATGTGGTATTTTAATGGGAATCTCTATGATAATTGGTCTAATTGTAGGTAATGGGCTATTAAAACATTTAGTTGCAAGACAAAGACCTTGTTGGTTAGATACAAATATACCTTTATTAATTCCTAACCCAAAAGATTATTCCTTCCCATCAGGACACACGCTCGCCTCTTTTGAAGCCAGTATCATGATTTTAATGTACAACAAAAAATGGGGAATAGGGGCAATAATCGTTGCTTTAGGAATCGCGTTTTCAAGAATGTATTTATTTGTTCACTTCCCAACGGATATTTTAGGAGGAGCCATACTAGGAATAAGTATTTCCATAGTGGTTTATAAAATAGCAAAAAAAATAGAAAATAAAAAAGTACAAAAAGAATAATGTAGAAGTAAAGGATATAGGGTGTAGTATGAAAAAAAGTTTATCTTACCTAGGAAAAGGTTTTATCATTTTAGGAATTACTTTAGGGTTTCTATTTCTAACTCTTTTAATCACTATAAAATTAATTTGCAGTAATATTTCTACAAATGCCAAGGAACTATTTGCAACCACAATGTTAGAAACAGGACAATTAAAATTTCTAGCTAACCTTTTTATTTCCAAAGAAGACTTACAAGCTTTAGTAGAGAAAAATGCGATGGCACAAATGGATACAGAAGTAGATACAAACTTAATAGATACAGAAAATGAAAAAGAAACTATGGACAAATCAGCCATAACACTAGAAGAAATTTCAGGAAATACCTTTTTTGCCAAAATGTTAATCATAAATGATCCAGCAAGAGTAAAACTAGCCACTACCTATCCATGGAAAGAATATGGTGTAGAATTAGAAAAACTAGTTCATGACAACAATGCCATTGCAGGAGTCAATGGTGGATTATACGAATCCACAGGAAACAAAGGTGGAAAGCCTCTAGGAATAGTCGTAAAAGACGGAAAAATAGAATTCAATAATCCAACAGGATATCCTGGTCTACACTTAATTGGATTTGACCAAGAAAACATTCTTCGTATTATTAGTTTAGAAGGAAAAACGGCTAGTCAAGTAGAACAATTAGTACAAGAGGAAAAAATAAGAGATGCAGTTGCTTTCCAAGAAGAAAATAGTGATTCTAACAATCATTTTGTAAAACTAATTATCAATGGAGAAGAAAGAGGATTAGGTGGAAAAGGCAGCGGCGCCAATCCAAGAACCGCCATAGGACAACGAGCAGATGGTTCTGTTCTTCTCTTAGTCACAGATGGAAGAGGTGCAAATGGACATTTAGGGGCAACAGCCAAAGATTTAATTAAAATCATGAAACAATATGGAGCAGTAAATGCTGCCAACTTAGATGGTGGAAGTTCTTCTAGTATGTACTACAACGACAAATACGAAATGTCTAGTGTAACATTTTACTATGCAAATTCCTCATGGAAACTACCCACAGGATTTATAGTAGAAAAAAGATAAGGGGAAAATGCAAATGAAAGAAAAAAAAGTAAAAACAAAATTTCAAAAATTTCTTATTTTTTATTCCAGTGGTTTAGGAATACTAATGGTTATCTTTCTATTCTATGTTGGTACTAGTTTAGTAAAATACGAAAAAAACCAACCAGAAAATTTTCTGACTGCCACACTAAAACAGTTAGAAAAAGAAAATTTAAATGAAAAAATAATGAACTTATCTATAGCAGAAAAAGGAAAATGGGAAACGGAAAACAACAGCATAGAACAAGCTGTAAAAGAAATTATAAAAGATACGCAAAACATCACTTATAAACAAAAAGAAAATACAAGTGAAGAACATCCAACGTATGAAGTATACTATAAGAAAAAACCACTAATAGAAATTACTTTGAAAGAAAAGCAAAAAGTAAATCGATTGGGATTACTCACCTTTTCGATTTGGGACGTTGAAACAATACATTGTACTATAAAAGAAGGACTATATAGTTATATAGTAAATGTACCAAGTACATACCAAATTACCATCAATGGAAAAGAACTTACAAAAGAAGACCAAAAAGAACAAGCAACAAATGAAGTACTTTCAGAAATAACAAAATACGTAGAAATTCCCACCCAAGTTCGTTATGAAATAACAGGTCTATTCGCCATTCCAGAAATCAAAATAAAAAATGAAAAAGGCGAGTTAGTAAATTACAACGACGACGATGGAAAAATCACAATAGAACAAAATTACCAAAAAATAGAGAAAGAAGAAATCGCCAGACAAACAATGAAAAGTCTTCCTGATGTTATAAACATCGCTAAAAATTGGAGTTTATTCTTATCCAAAGATTTAAAAGGACCGAAATATGGATATTCTACCATAAAAGAATACATAGCAGAAGGTTCCGAATTAGAAAAATATGCATACAACTGGGCAACAGGTGTCGATATAACATTTACAAGTTCTCATACACTTGCAAGTACACCATTTACAGAAGAACGAGTAGAAAACTTTCTACTATACAGCGAAAATGCTTTTTCTTGTGAAGTATATTTAGTAAAACATATGATAATAAAAGGCAACAAAAAACTAGACGATATCATGCACGATAGAATGTATTTTGCTCGAATAAACAACGAGTGGAAATTAGTAAATATGGAATCTATAACAGAAGGAGAAAAATAAAGTGAACGAAATTGTAATCATAATTCCAGCTTATAAACCACATGAAAAAATAATGGAAGACTTTATAAAAGAATTAAAAAATAATTTTAAACATATTGTAATCGTCGATGATGGAAGTGGAGAAGAATACACAAAAATATTTAACAAATTTGAGCAGATGGGGATTCCTGTTTTAAAACATAACGTCAACTTGGGAAAAGGAAGAGCTATCAAAACAGCATTCAATTATTGTTTAAATACTTATCCACAATTACTAGGAACCATTACAGCAGACTGCGATGGCCAACACACCGTAGAAGACATAAAAAAATGTATAGAAAAGCTAAAAGAAAATCCAAAAAAACTAGTCATTGGAACACGTAATTTTGATGAAAAAAATGTTCCATTCAAAAGTAGATATGGAAACAAAATAACAAGAAATATGTTTAGAGCATTTGTAGGAATAAAAATAACGGACACACAATCCGGTCTTCGTGCTTTTGGTAAAGAAGCGATGCAAATGTTTTTAACAACAAGTGGTGAAAGATATGAATACGAAACCAACATGCTCATTGCATGCAAAGAAAAAGAAATAGAAATAGCTGAAGTACCTATAAAAACCATTTATATAAACAACAACGAATTAAGTCACTTTCATCCATTTAGAGATTCCATTTTAATTTATAAATTGTTTTTAAAATACATATTAGCAGCGGTGAGTTCTTTTTTTGTAGACATTGTATTATTTATGCTATTCATGCATATTCTACCCAATATAGAATTAGGTATTTTTACAACCATTGTCCTTGCAAGCATACTAGCAAGAATTTGTTCTTCTGCTTATAATTTTGCTATCAATGCTCAAGTGGTATTTAAAAATAAAGGAAAAAACTCTATCGTAAAATATTTCACTTTGGTAGCAATTCAGATGTTTATATCAGCCTTCTTAGTATCGGAAATATTTAAAGTAACGAATTTAAACTCAACAACTTTAAAAATAGGAGTAGACCTTCTTATATTTATTGCCAACTTTATTATTCAAAGGGAATGGGTATTCAAAAATAAAAAAGAATTTGATAAGAAAAGAAAGTAGTCAATACATTCTTTTTTTAATTAACAAAAAAATTTAAAAAAAGGAAGACAAAAAGTAAATTAGTTTTGTTATAATGAAAAAAAGGAGAAAAAAATGAATAATTTACTAGAACAATTGGCTGCACATGAACACGAAAGATGGGCACACTGGCAAAAATTTTTATATAAAACCTGTTTAGAAAACGAAGATGGTTCTCTTACAATTCCTAAAGAAAAAGTAGAACTTTGGAAAAAACAAATCAATACACCCTACGAAGAATTAACAGAAAAAGAAAAAGAAGCAGATCGATATGGTGCAAGAAAAATACTGGAAATAATAAATAAGTGATGAATTGAAACAAATTTTTTATAAAACAAAAAGGGCAATAATACCCTTAAAATAGATTTTTGATAAGATTTTGTATTGTTTGCAATCCAAGTGTTATGATTAAATCAAGTGTTTCTTTTTTTAAAGCTTTTAAACCTCTTTGTAACAAAGAGGAATTTTTTCTTTCACAAGCCTCTTTTAAAATATGTAAATCTTCATCAGTGTATTGCTCTAAAATTGCTAATTCATTTTGAATAGAATTATAAATATTAGAGGAATTAGAGGAACAAAAAATAGTATTACCATTTCCATTTGAAAAAATACCATTATTGATAATAGTTGTCATTTCTTTATCACCGCTGTTTTATTATCATTTCCGTTGTTAAAAATACCATTGTTAATAACTCGATTATCTAAGTTAATAGTATAATTTACTTTTTTAGAATTCATAGCTTTCTCTAATGCATCAAGCAAATTATCCAAAAACTCTTTACTATCAGAACCAATTTTCAATGTAGTTCTACCCGTTTTTATAATTAAAGCATAAAATTGTTTTTCATGTTCTTTATAATTATAAAACAATAAACCTATAATTGATAAAGTGTACAAAATAAATAGAAATTCAACAAGAAAAGAATTTCGAAATAGCATAGTTACAATTAAAAAAACAACCCATACTTTCGCCCAAGTTCGAAGTCCTTGCGTTAAAGGATATTTTTCAATAGGATAAGTTTCCATATTGTCTACTTTTGCAATATTAATTGTTCTATTGTCTATTTTTAAAATTTGATTTTCAATGGTTAAAATTCCTTTTTTAATATATTGATCTCCCATAACTACTCACAACTTTTTCCATATAATAACACAAAATACCAAAAATTACCATTTTTTATAAATAAAATGTTTAGAAAGAATCCAAAGTAAAAAACATAAAAATCAATAAAAATATAACAAAACTGTAATATTTATTTTAAAATTCCAATGCTATAATGAACTAGAAAGAAAGGAACATTTAGTATGGAAATTTTAAAAATAGAAAATTTAAAAAAATATTATGGAAAAAAGAGTAGCATCATCACAAAAGCCATCAATGGAATTAGTTTTGAAATAGAAAATGGCGAATTTGTAGCCATTATGGGTTCAAGTGGAAGTGGAAAAACAACCCTATTAAACTGCTTATCCACAATCGACAACGTAACAAGTGGGCACATTTTCATCGATGGAAAAGACATCACAGAATTAGAAAGTGATGAACTCTCAGACTTTCGAAGAGAAAATTTAGGATTTGTCTTTCAAGACTTCAATCTGTTAGACACACTATCCATAGAAGAAAACATTGCTTTAGCTTTAGTAATCAACAAAAGAAATGAAAAAGAAGTCGATGCTTTAGTAGAAGACATTGCAAAAAAATTAGACATACAAAGCATTTTAAAAAAATTCCCTTATGAAGTTTCTGGAGGTCAAAAACAGCGATGTGCTTGTGCAAGAGCACTCATTAACCATCCCAAACTAATTCTTGCGGACGAACCAACAGGAGCCTTAGACTCCAAATCAGCAAATCTTCTTCTAGAAACAATGAGTGAGATGAATGAAAATTTGAATGCCACCATTTTAATGGTCACACATGATGCATTTTCTGCAAGTTTTTGCAAAAGAGTATTGTTTTTAAAAGACGGAAAAATATTCAATGAAATTCGCCGGGGAAACAGCAAAAGAAGAGAATTTTTTAATGAAATACTAGATGTACTCACTCTTATGGGAGGTGCTTAATGTGCTAACCAAACTTTCTCTTAGAAACGTAAAAAGGAGTAGCAAAGACTATCTTATTTACATGATAACAGTCACACTTGCTTTCTCTCTTATTTTCTCCTTCAATCTAATTGCCTTCTCAAAAGACATAGTAGAACTAGCAGAATTTATGAAAAACTTCAAATACGCCATACTATTTATAAGTATGATTGTCATATTTGTCATGGGTTGGTTAATCAATTACACCATGCGCTTTATGTTTCAAAAAAGAAGTCGTGAATTTGGAACGTATATGTTATTAGGAATAAAAAAGAAAGACATCAACAAATTATTTTTATTAGAAAATATTTTTTTAGGCATTTTCGCTGCTGTACTATCATTTTTCATTGGAATATTCATTGCCATGTTTTTATCTGCAATCATCATGAATATTTTTGAAATGCCCTATAAAATTTCCTTTTCTCTGCATAGCACACCAATCCTTTGTTCACTTACTTATTTTGTTTTCATTTACATATTTGTTTTACTAAGGAGTAAAAGAAGAATAAAAAAGATGAACATATATGATTTACTTTACTTTGAAAAACAAAACGAACAAAAAATGACCAAAAAAACAAGAAGCATAACATTTCTATTTGCAAGTACATTAGGTGGGTTAGGGCTCTTATTATTCGATTATGCGTTCAAAATAGTAGAAAATCCAAGCATGATGATTCCATTCTTTCTCTCCATTCTTTTGATAGGCATAAGTATTTATGGATTAACGCTATCCATTGGAGAATTTCTATTAAACTATGTTTTAAAACACAAAAAAATAAAATACAAAAAGGATTACTTATTTATAGCTAGAAACTTTTCTGCTAAAGTAGGTACAATGGGGATGAGCTTAGGAACACTTGCGCTATTAACAACACTCACTCTTTTAAGCCTAAACGTTTCCTATCTTTTCAAAGATGCTTTTGAAAATCAAGTAAATACTCGAATTCCTTATGACATTGTAATGGATAAAATTTACTCGGAAACGGGAGCAATTCATCCTTCTATCCAAAAGAAAGACTTTCAAGACAAATACCAAGAAGGACACAACTACATTGAAAAAAATCTAGGAATTAAAGAAGAATTACTCTACAATATCTATGCCAAGTCAGTAAACATTGACGAAGCAGTAATTGCAAACAAACTATCCAGTATAAATGGAAACATAACCTTTCAAAATGATTTATTTATCAAATTGAGCGATTACAACAAATTACAGAAAATGTTAAATCGAGAAGAAATTTCCTTGAAGGAAAACGAATATTTTCTTCATTATCATAAAGAACTAAAAGATTGGTTTGAAAAATTAAAAAAAGAAGAATTGAACTTAGAAATCAATGGAAAAATGCTTAAGTGCAAAGAGATAGAATACAAAAACTATGTAACGTCTTGGGCTACTACCGGTTACTATCTAATTGTTGTTCCAGACCAATATGTAAGTGAAATGTTAATAGAAACCACCCAAAATGCCATCAATACAGAAAAAGAAACGACAACAAAATTTGCCGAACAAATAAAACAAGAAATAGGTCATTTAGAAATCACGGAAAAATTAAATGGAGAAGAATACAAAATTGCAATTGATCAACTTATCATAAAAGGAGAAGTTCTAGCCCAAAATCGTTCAAGTATGACCATATTTTCCTTTTCCTTAATTTATCTATCCCTTGTATTTATTGCTGTTGTAGGAACCATTTTATCCATGCAAACGCTCTTTGATGCTACAAAATATAAATATCGTTACGAAGTATTAAAAAAATTAGGAGTAAGGGAAAAAGAAAGAAACAAAACAATACTAAAACAAGTCACAATAAATTTTATTTTTCCCATCCTTTATCCAATAGCCATTGCAACAATCACCACATTTTCTCTAAATAGACTCTTTCATATCGTATCGAGTGAAGACTACACCTATCTTTATTCTCTAGGCAATTCTTTACTACTATTTTTACTCGTTTATGGTATATATTTTCTAGCCACCTACTTGGGATGCAAAAAAAATCAAAACGAATAAGTTGTCTTTTTTAGACTTCTTTTTTTTCAATGAAATGCTATAATAAACAGAAAGAAAGGTGATTGTTTTGACCATACTCATTATAGAAGATGAAGAAAAAATTCGAAACAACCTAAAAGAAACATTGAACAAAAATGGTTACAATACGATAGATACTCACCAAGGAAAAACTGCTTTAGAAATCATAAAAAAAGAATCCATTCATTTAGTAATACTAGATATTCACTTACCAAACGAAGATGGTTTTTCTTTGTGTCAAAAAATAAAGAAAATAAAAAACATTCCAGTTCTTTTTCTAACCAGTGACTCGCGAGCAGAAAGCGAATTAAAAAGCATTCAAGTAGGAGGAATAGATTACATCACAAAACCCTATAACAAATGGATACTATTAGAAAAAATAAAAAGAGCGACCCATAAAAATCCTTTGGATTATAAAGAAATAACCAAAGGAGAATACACCTTGGATTTGCATCTCTCCCTACTAAAATATCAAGACAAAGAAATAGAACTTACTAGAAACGAATTTCGTATTTTGTATTACTTTTTTTTAAATGAAAAACCTCTAATCACCAAAGAAGAACTTCTAGAATTTTTATGGAACGATAAATACTATCTGGATGAAAACATACTTACTGTCAACATCAATCGTCTGCGAAAAAAAGCCAAAGAAATTGGCATAGAAAACATAATTAAAACCAAAAGAGGAAGTGGGTACACATTATGAAATTTTTTTCCTTTCTAGAAGAAAAATTATTTTTTCTTTTCTTTCAAACCTTTTTTATTGGAATCATCACTTTATTTTTAAGTCTATTGTCTGTACCTAAAATTTCTATTGTTTTATTTATTCTTTTTTATCTAACGTATATCCTTCTTTATCTAGCTAGCAGTTTTTACAAAATAATCAAAAAAGAAAATCGCATAAAACAGCAACTTTTGTTATTGGAAGAAAAGTATATCATTGCAGAAGTATTAGAAAAACCAAAAGAATTAGAAAACCAAATTTACTATGAAGTCTTACAAAAAGCATGCAAAGCCATGAATGATAAAATAACTCATTTAGAAAAAGAACAAGAAGAATACCAAGAATACATTGAAAGTTTTGCTCACGAAATTAAAACGCCGATTTTAGTAATAGCCTTAGAAATAGAATCCAAAAAAGAAGAAAATTTAAGAGAAGACATAAGAAAAATAGAATCTCTTGTAGAACAAATGCTATACTATGCTAGAATGAAAACAACAGAAAAAGATTACTTTATAAAAAAATTAAACTTGGAAGAAGTAATCCATAGTTGTCTATTAAATTACAAAGAATATCTTTTAAAGCAAAAAATTTCCTTAGAAGTAACAAACACAAACAAAACGATTTACACAGATGAAAAGTGGTTAACGTTTATTCTTTCTCAAATATTACAAAATGCAATAAAATATCAAAACAAAGAAAAAAAGAAAATCAAAATAAATGCAGAAGAACAAGAACATAGTTGTATGTTAACAATAGAAGACAACGGCAGTGGAATCAAAGAAAAAAACCTTTCTCGCATATTTGATGCAGGATTCACAGGAGACAATCGAAAAAATGTCCAAGCAACAGGGATGGGCCTTTACCTCGCCAAAAAACTTTGTGAAAAACTAGGTCTTACACTAAAAGTAACATCAAAAGAAAACAAATACACCAAAGTAGAATTAGGATTTCCCAAAGGAAAAATGCATAACCTAAACGAAGAATAAGTTGCTATAAACAATGAAATCATTTATAATTGAAACTAAGATAAAGGAAAAATAATAAGGGAAAGAGGAGAAGCAAATGAAAACATCCCAAAGAAAAAAGAATTACGGGGGGGGGGTATTTAAACAATAAAAAAAGAAAAAAGAAAATCATTATAGGAATAGGAATTTTACTGATAGTATTATGTTTTATAAGAGCTAGTTATGCATTATGGGTTGCAACAACAAGCCAAAAAAGTATAAATAAAATAACAAGTGATTGTTTAAAAATAGAACTGATTGATAAAACAGCAGCCATTCATTTAGAAAATGCATATCCATTGCGAGATAAAGAAACAAAAGAATTGATTCCTTACGAGTTTACTATCAAAAATACTTGTGACTCTTTAATCAAATACGATGTGAATTTAGAAATCCTAAACTTAGGAGAAAAACAATTAACAACACAATATGTAAGTGTAAGTATAGACAATGGTGGAAAAAAGAAATTGAGGAGTCAAGAAAGTATAGAACCAACTTTTAAAGATGCTAATGAAGCAAGAAGTATTTTAAAAAGAAGAGAATTAGCTGGACAAAGTGAGCAAACGTATGCATTAAGAGTATGGCTAGATGAGAGTGTAACAGTAAATGATCCAGTAATGAATAAAGAGTTTTTAGCAAAGATTAGTGTAACAGCGAGTATCACAGAACCAAAAGAAACCCTTATGGCTAGAAGTAGTACTGCTTTTTGGCAAAATGGTTATAGAGAAAATATAAGTAAAATCGTATTTGAAGATCAATTGGATCCAAAAGTGACAAGTGAAGAATTCATATTTGATGTATCAGAAACAAAAAATAAAAGTATAATGGCATATTTAGTAGAGACAGAAAATAGTACAGAAGAAGCAAAAGATTATATAGTATACATTCAAGGTCGAGGTGGAATCAAAGCCAATCCAAATAGTAGTTCTTTATTTGCAAATTTTAGTAAATTAAAAGAGATAGAAAATATTCATGTATTAGATACAAGTCAAGTAAAAACTATGTATCAAATGTTTGATAATTGTCCGAATTTAACAAATTTAGATGTAAGCCATTTTGATACAAGCAATGTAACGAATATGGATCAAATGTTTACTAGATGTAATAATTTAATAAGTTTAGAATTAACTAGTTTTAATACATCTAATGTAACAACCATGGGAGCTATGTTTTCTAATTGTACTAATTTAACAAGTTTAGATGTAAGCCATTTTGATACAAGTAATGTAACGAATATGAGCTATATGTTTTCTGGTTGTTCTAATTTAACAAGTTTAGACTTAAGTCATTTTGATACAAGTCAAGGAACAAACATGAGAAATATGTTTTCTAATTGTACTGTTATAATAAGCTTAGACTTAAGTAGTTTTAATACAAGCAATGTAACTGACATGAGAAACATGTTTGCTAATTGTACTAATTTAACATATTTAGATGTAAGTAGTTTTGATACAAGTAATGTAACGAATATGAGCTATATGTTTTCTTCTTGTTACAATTTAACAAGTTTAGACCTAAGTAATTTTAATACAAGCCAAGTAAAAACCATGGAAGGTATGTTTCAAGCTTGTAAAAGTTTAATAAATTTAAATATAAGTTCTTTTGATACGAGCCAAGTTACCAATATGTATCAAATGTTTTGGAACTGCCATAAATTAACAGTTCTTGATGTAAGTCATTTTGATACAAGAAATGTCACTACTATGTTTCGAATGTTTAGTCAATGTGCTAGTTTAACAGAATTAAATTTAACTCATTTCGATACAAGTAATGTAACGAATATGAGCGCTATGTTTTATAATTGTTCAAATTTAACAAGTTTAGACCTAAGCAGTTTTAATACTAGCAATGTCACAGAAATGAAAGATATGTTTAGAGACGTTAGAAGCCACATTATCTATGGAAATAATTTTGTTCACCGAGATGATTCAAATGTTACGGGTATGTTTTTTAACTCCTCAGCCAATAAACCAACCCATGAATCATGGGCAGATGTAACGTTTTAACAAATAATGGAGATATTCTACTTCTTCACTTATAGTTTCTCCTCATTTACTCCAAAGTAGTTTTCATGTTATAATAAAAGAAAGAAAGGAGTAGAAAATGAAAAAAATAATTTATGTATTATGCATGTTTGCATTTTGTTTTGTGCTAACAGGATGTGGAGAAAAAAATATTGAGGGATCTCTACCAGACATCATGGCAAAACTTTATGAAGGAATAAGTGAAGAGGAAAAGCCAATGATGCTAGACAACATAGAATTAAATAGTGAAAATTTTGAATACTATGCATTTGCTGATGTAAAATACAAAGAAGCAATAGCCAGTGAAGCAATGACAGGTGCAACACCGCATTCAGTAGTATTAATACGTTTAGAAGATGGAAAAGATAGTGAACAAGTAGTAAAGGACATAAAAGAAAAAGCAAACCCTCGCAAATGGATTTGTGTAGAAGCAGAAAATACGTATGTAGAAGCAAAAGGAGATTTAGTTGTACTCATCATGTCCAATGAATTAGCTCCTAAAATAAAAGAAAATTTTGAAAAATTAAGTTAGGAGAAAGTATGTTATTTTCAAGTATAAGCTTTCTCTTCTTTTTTTTGCCCTGTTTACTTCTTTGCTATTATCTAGTTCCATCAAAAATAAAAAATTACATTTTATTACTATTTAGTCTTCTCTTTTACTTTTTTGGTGAAAAAAAATACCTCTTGCTTTTACTAGCAGTGTGTCTTACCAATTACCTCTTCGGGCGGCTTCTAGAAAAAACAAACAAAAAAATAGTACTCATTCTTGGTCTTGCAAGCAACATAGGAATTCTTTTTTATTACAAATACACCAACTTTTTTTTAGAAACAGCGTTTTCTCTTTTCAATCAAAAAGCCCCATTTTTAAATATTGTACTTCCTCTAGGAATTAGTTTTTTTACCTTCCAAAATATAAGTTACCTCTGTGATGTATACAAAAAAGAAGTGCCAAGTCAAAAAAATTTTCTAACCTATTGTATGTACATTACTCTCTTTCCACAACTTGTGGCAGGCCCCATTGTAAGATACAAAGATATAGAAAAAGAATTGAAACAAAGAAAAGAAAACTATACTCTATTTAGCGAAGGTGTAACGAGATTAATTATAGGATTAGCCAAAAAAGTAATACTAGCAGATGGAATGTATACATTTAGCATCAATTTGCTAGCAAGTCAAAACTCGTTTCTCACATCCTGGTTGATTGCCATAGGATTTATGTTACAAATCTATTATGACTTTTCTGGTTATTCAGACATGGCCATTGGTCTTGGAAAAATGTTTGGTTTTCATTTCAAAGAAAACTTTGACTATCCATTCACTGCAACCTCCATCACAGACTTTTGGAGAAAATGGCACATATCACTCTCTAGCTTCTTCAAAGATTATGTCTATATCCCCCTTGGAGGAAATCGAACAACAAAATGGAAAAACATTCGTAACATTTTCATCGTGTGGTTTCTTACCGGATTTTGGCATGGAGCCAGTTGGAACTTTATTCTTTGGGGAATTTATTTTTTCATTCTCCTAATAATAGAAAAATTCTTCTTAAAAAAATATGTAAAACAAGGTTTTTTTTCTCATCTTTACACTTTATTCTTCGTTTGTATTAGTTTTGTTCTATTTAGTTTTACCGACCTATTCGAATTAGGAAATTTTATAAAAGGAATGTTCACAATAAAAAATGGAATATGTAATAGTGATGCTATTTATTATTTAAAAAACAACGGGATACTTTTACTTCTTGCCATAATAGGATGTAGTCCCATTCTAAAACAAACCATAAAAAAAATACAGAAAGGAAAAGAAAGAAAATGGTTTCAAGGAAGTTCAATTTTTGTTCTACTCACTTTATTTATAATATCTGTAGCCAAAATCATCAGTAGCTCTTTTCAACCATTTATATACTTTCGCTTTTAATCATGAAAGAAAAAACGATATCAATACTGTTTGTTCTCCTTTTGTTTATCTTCCTTATCGCCTCTTTGGTAGTAAAAGACAAAGAAATTTCTTATGCAGAGCGAAGAAACCTAACAACGATAGAAGACGTATTTAATTCACCATTAGATAACTTAGAACACTATTTAAGTGATCAATTGCCCTTTCGAAATATTCTATTGAACCTTTATTCTTGGGTAGATCGAATCGTACTAGGCAACAAAGAAAATAACAACATTTATATAAAAAACGATGTATTAATAGAAAAAAATGTTCCTTATAATGAGAAAAGTGTAGAAGAATTTTCTAAAAAAATAAACTATATCGTTGCCAATCATTTAAAAAATAATCGTGTTTTCTATGGAATCATTCCTGACAAAAGTTATTTTTTAGAAGAAAAAGGGTACCAAAAAATAAATTTTTCCCAATTATTTAGCAAAATTGAAAAGGAGATAACTATACCATCCATCAATTTCCTTCCTTTATTAAATTTAGAAGACTATTACAAAACAGACATTCATCTAAAACAAAATGCTTACTTTAAAATAATGAATGAACTAGCCAAAAAGTATGCCTTTTCCTTACAAGAGATAGAATGGAAAGAACAAACATACAATCCTTTTTATGGAGCAACTTATGCAAAAGGAGCCTTTTTCTCTCGGCCAGAAGAATTGGTTTACTATAAAAATGAAGACACAGAAAGCAGTATAGCAAAACATTTAGAATATGGAGAAAAAAACGTATACGATGAAGAGAAATTAGGAAGTATGGATTCTTATAGTGTTTTCTTAAGTGGACCAAGTGCATGGATAGAATTAGAAAATCAACACACAAATATTGAAAAAGAATTAATCTTATTTCGAGACTCTTTTGGAAGTAGTTTAGCACCTTTACTTCTTCCTTATTACAAAAAAATCACTTTAATCGATTTACGTTACATAAGTTTAGAAAAGGTAGAAGAATATCTCTCCTTTGAAACGCAAGATGTTTTATTTTTATATAGTACATTACTAATTAACGAAAGTAATCTTTTAAAAGTAAAAATGAAATAAACAAGTGAAAATAAAAAACTTGTTTTTTTCTATTTATAAAGAAAAAAGAATGCTAAAAATTGCCAAGCAAAAACGCAAACAAACGTTTGAAAAAGAAAGAAATATAGTGTACAATAAACCTGGTGAAAGAAATGGAATTACAAGAAAAACTAAAAATTTTAGCAGATAGTGCCAAATACGATGCCTCCTGTTCTTCAAGTGGAAGCAATAGAAAAAGTGAAAAAGGCTTAGGAAATACAGCACTTGCAGGGATATGTCACTCTTTTGCCTCTGATGGAAGATGTATTTCTCTTTTAAAAATCTTATTAACCAATTGTTGCATCTTTGACTGCAAGTATTGTTTGAATCGAAAAAGCAACAACATAAAAAGAGCTATATTTACACCAGAAGAAATATGTACCCTCACGATAAACTTCTATCGAAGAAATTACATTGAAGGGTTATTCTTAAGCTCAGGAATTATAAAAAGTCCAGATTACACCATGACTCTTTTAATCAAAACCATTTCTTTATTACGACGCAAATATCATTTTAATGGATATATTCATGCGAAAGCGATTCCTGGGGCCAGCCAAAACCTATTAAAACAATTGGGATTATTAGTCGACAGACTAAGTGCCAACATTGAACTTCCCACAGAAAATGGCCTAAAACTTTTAGCGCCTAATAAAGAAAGCCAAAATGTTTCCCATATAATGGAATATGTAAAAACAAATCAAAGTAGAAAATATGTCCCAGCAGGACAAAGCACCCAAATGATTATCGGAGCAACCAAAGAAACAGACTTAGACATTATGAGTAAAAGTGCACAGCTTTACCATACGTTTCAATTAAAACGAGTTTTTTATTCTGCATACGTTCCTGTAAACAAAGACAATTTACTACCGAGTTTAGAACATCCGCCCTTAGTAAGAGAAAACAGGCTTTATCAAGCCGACTGGCTACTTCGTTATTATCATTTCAAAGTAACAGATTTATTAGACAGGAAACATCCCAACTTTAATATCTTAGTAGACCCTAAAGCCGACTGGGCATTAAGAAATTTAAAAGAATTTCCAAAAGAAATTAACACGTGTTCGTATTACGACTTATTAAAAATCCCCGGAATAGGAGTAAAAAGTGCCAAAAGAATCATGCAATCTCGCAAGCATTTTACGATTCATATGGAAGACTTAAAACGTATGGGGGTTGTAATCAAACGAGCGAAATATTTTATAACATGCAATGGAAAATATATAGTAAGCAAAGAACTTTTTAATAAAAATTTTATTGAAAAAAATGTAATCTTAGAAAATAAAGATATTCTTATGACCAATAAAGAACAATTGAGGTTATTTTAAATGAAACATGTGTATATTTATGATGGAGATTTTCTTTCCCTTTTAAATATGATTTCCTATTTATTAAAAAATAATTTAAAAACAGAAAACATTAAAACAGAAAATTATACTCCCAACTTATTTGAAAATACCATTCATTTATCTATTCCAAAGAGTGAAGATATCATAGAGCAAATCATCAAGGCTTTAGGGAAATTTGTTCTGCGTAGCATGTATTATGTCTTTTTGTCTGAAGAAGAAAACAAAGAACTGATTTTATATTATTTTTTTCGTAATGCAATAAAATATCGCCATAAAATCATGAGTTATCGTAATTTAAAATGTGTAAGTGAAGTTTTACGAATCTCTTACTATGTTCGACACGAGACTCATAAAATGAAGGGATTTTTAAGATTTAAAGAATTAGACAAACCTATTTTATTTGCAGAAATGGAACCTACCAACGATATTTTATTTTTAGTTTCTTGTCATTTTTCCAAACGATTAAAAAATGAATTTTGGATAATAAAAGACAATAAAAGAAAAATACTAAGTATATATGATAAAAAGAGTTTCACTATAGTAAAAGAAGAAGAATTTCAAATGACAGATTTTAAAGAAAGCAAAGAAGAAAAAAACATGGAAGAATTATGGAAAACCTTTTATAAAACCATTGGAATCAAAGAGCGAAAAAATGATAGATGTCGCAGGAATTTTATGCCAAAAAAATATTGGAAATACATAGTAGAAGTCAAGGAGGAACTATGAAAAAAATAGTAAATGGAAAAGAACTGCAAGAAAAAATACTCGAAAGCATTCATACTTTATGTGGTACAGTTAAAGAAACTTTAGGCCCCAAAGGAAACAATGTACTGATTGATCATTCTACTTTTTCTCCCTTTATCACAAATGATGGTGTAACCATTGCCAAAAACATTGAAAGTGATGACGAGACAATTGGAGCAATATTAGAAATTGTAAAAGAAGCTTCAATCAAGACCAATGAAGAAGTAGGAGATGGAACAACCACTACTTTAGTTTTATTAGAAAGTCTTTATGAACAGAGTATAGAATATGTGAAGAATGGCATGCGTCCCATTTTGTTAAAAAAAGAGCTTGAAAAAACACTGGAAATCATCATAGAACATTTAAAAAAAAGAAAAAGAAAAGCAACGATAGAAGATTTAAAACGAATCGCTTGTATCGCTGCAAATGAGGAAGAATTGGGACAATTCGCTTTCCAAGTATTTCAAAAAGTAAAACAAAAAGAAGCAATATCGATAAAAGAAATTCAGGAAAATACAACCAAAGTTTCCTATTTCAAAGGGTATAGTTGCTCTACAACTGCGGCTTCCCCTTATTTTTTTAAAGACAAGATGACCTTAAATTATAAAAAAGCATATGTCTTACTATTCAATACTGCACTTACTAACTTAGAATACATAAGTTTTCTTCTCAATGATATCTTAAAGAATAAAAGAGATTTAGTAATAATAGCAAAAGAGTTTGATGAACTTGTAGTAGAAAATTTAGTTTCGCTTTCTCTAACAGAAGATAGAAATATATGTCTTTTAAAAATAGAAGAATATGGGATGCACATCTATGAAACGTTAAAGGATTTAGAAAAAATTACAAATGCAAACATAATAGAGCAAGAAATAATTGTTACGGAAAACGACATTGGTTTAATAGAAAATATAGAAATCAACAAAGAAAGAATAAGAATAGACTTTCAAATCACAGAAAGAATTAAACAATACATAGTGAATTTAAAAAAGGAAGAAAAAGAAAGAACCAATGATTTAGAACAAGAATTTTATAAAAATAGAATAGCAATGTTTTCAAAAGGAACCGCAGAAATACAATTAGGAGCTCCTACCAAAACAGAACGAATTGAAAAACGAATGCGCTTAGAAGATGCTTTATGTGCCTTATCCGTTGCAAACGAAGGCGTATTACTAGGTGGTGGAACTAGTTTATTACAAATAGCAAATGAATTAGAAACAAGAAAAGAGGCAAGTCAAATATGGAAAGAAACGTTAAAAAAGCCTTTTCAGCAAATTCTTAAAAATGCAGGTTGCAACATCGAAACTATAGAAAGTAAAATGGAAAAAGAAAAATACAAAACTATTTATAATGTTTCTAATGAGACTTGGGAACATTGTGCGAGTACGAATGTCATTGATCCATATTTAGTAGTTCTACATGCTTTAATTAATGCGACATCCATTGCTAGTATGCTCCTTACAACAACGAGTTTAATTGTAAATGAATACAAAAATAATAGCAATAAAGAAAGTGAATACAACAATTGGTAGTTAATAGACATAATTATTTTTTATAAAGAAAAAGAGTTTACATCAAAAAAACTAATAATATACCTATAATCGATTTATAAATACATATTCCTCCTTCCATGCAAAAAAGCACATAATATCAAATCCTATGAACTTGCTTTATAAATAGAAAAACTCGCTTTACTATTTTAGCCTGCGAGTTTAAACTGCAATGGAGCGATAACAAAGGTTATTCAAAGCTCCTAAAGTAAAATTAGTAAATAACTAATTTTTATAATTATTTTACTAATTTATTATTTTTATGATTTGTTATATAAATTGTAATTTTTAGTAATAACTTGTATGAAAATTATTGTTTTTTGGATTTTTCATCTTTTTTCTTTTTACTCCACCAAGTACCAGTAAGTGAACATCCTCCACCAATAAATATAAATACTATCATAAATATCCAAAATTCCATATTCTACCTCCTCGTATAAATTTTTAAACTATAATTTTTTCATTATAAATATTTCAATTATAAAAATAATAAATGTTATTAAACCTGTCAAAATTGCTAACAAAATCTTTTGATAATTTCTTTTTCCTCTTTCTTGTTGTACTTCTTCATAAGATAATGATTTATTTTCCATAAAAGCAATAATTTCTTTATAAGTTTGAATGTCATTATTCTTTTTAAACTTCTCAATGATCGTTGCTGTTACAATTGCTATTACAAAAAGCAATGCCCAAATAATAGCACCAATATATCCATCTATCTTAAATAACGGATATGCACTCAATATTAAAATTAACATTTCTGATAGGAAAATATAACTCATTATATTAAACTTTTCTATTTTCTCTTTACTAACTATCTTTTTCATCTCCTCTATATCTCCTTTTATAAAATCATCTAGAGTTACATGAAAGATGTTAGATAACATGGTTAAACTTTTTATATCAGGGTAACTTTTACTTGTTTCCCAATTAGAAATCGTTTGTCTTGAAACAAATATTTTTAATGCTAATTCGTCTTGTGAAATATTTTGTTTTTCCCTATGTTTTTTAATTATTGCTCCAACATTCATTTTGCACCTCCAATTACATTTTATAGAAGAATGATATTTTTGTCTGTCAAAATTCTTTGACATCAAGTTATTATAATGAATTGTAGTAAATTATTTTTCATAATTATAACAAAAAAAGAACAAATCATGAACACAATTTTCTCGTTAAATTTGTAATTTAGCGAATAGTATGTACAGTAATAATCGTATAACTACATGAGTTAATAATTATCTTTATATTATCAATTTCACAAGAAAATTTTAAAGTTTCTATGGCCGTTTTCATAAATACATATTCCTCCTTAACATAATAAAAAAACCATAATATCAAATACTTGAACTTGTTTATAAATAAAAACTCGCCTTACTATTTCTAGTGTGCAAGTATTAACCTCAATGGAGCAGATGATAATAGGGTTTTAAACCTAAAATCTAAAAAAATATCCCTTACTCGTTAAATAGATTATATGATGAAAAATCAATAGTCGTATATTAAAAATGTCCAAAAGATGGTATAATTTAAGTAGTTATATTACTATTAGCGGAGGTAAAAATATTTATATATAATTTAGAGGATATTGCTAAAAAGTTAAAAATAGATTTTGATGGAATTACTAAACAAATCGAACATAATGGGGTTAAAGGAAGTGCAAGAGAAGATTTACTTAAAGATTATTTAAAAAAACTATTACCAGAAAAGTATTCGAT
This sequence comes from uncultured Mycoplasmatota bacterium, assembly GCA_947649365.1. Classification (GTDB taxonomy): domain Bacteria; phylum Bacillota_I; class Bacilli_A; order RF39; family UBA660; genus MGBC108787. The sequence goes on from CANSRH010000014.1 coordinate 32,976, forward strand.
ATCCAGTGGGATTATTATTGATAATAATCAACATCAGAGTAAACAACAGGATTTTATAATACATGATGCCTTTAATTGTCCTAGTTTTTTTAAAACTGATTCTAATTCTATTTTACCAATTGAAAGTGTATATGCCACAGTAGAAATAAAGTCGACTCTTGATTATTCCACTCTTGAACAAAGTGTAAAAAATGTTGAAAGCGTTAGAAAATTAGGTAAATTACCGAATAGAAATGTTCTTCGTAATTTATATGATAATGTTTACCCATTAGGTTTTGTTTTTGCATATTCTTCTAATTATTCTTTAAAACAGATACAAAAAAAATTATTTGAATTAAATAAAAGTATTGATGGAAGACATCAAATTTCTATTATTTGTGTTTTAGATAAAGGATTAATATTTAATGTACAAAAAAATAATGTTACAAATGTTACTCTTATCCCTAATAATGAAACTCTACCTGCTAGATCAGATAGTGGTCTAGAAAATACACTATATTCATTTTATTTGTTTTTGGTGGAATATTTAGATAATGTACACATACAAGTTCCAAGTTTAATAGAATATGCAAGAAAAAATAATGCTTTTAAAGTATCAATAAATATTCCTAATGAACTAATCCCTGATGATGCAGTATGTAAAGAAGGATTAATAGAACTTAAATATGGTGATGCTAGAAAAATGCTTAACTTAAATAATAAATATCCTAATTTATTTAATGGTAAAATGACATATGAAGAAATGTTTAATTATTTAAAAGATGATTTTATACCGTTATGTAAAATTCAAGCACAAATGGCTAAGGTTAAACATCACAATAACATAACTATTTATGGTTATGTATTTACTCCCGAAACCTTTAGCGAATTTGAGAAATATGCATTTGAATACAATGATAATGCAGAATATAAAAATAAGTTTGATAAAATAGTAGAAGAAATATATTTAGATTATAAAAAAGAAGTGGAGAACAAAAACGATGATAAAGATAGTTGAAAATAAAATATCAGTTGATGATTTTAATTATCTAACAGACAAAGTTGGTTGGGGTACTAGAGAATTTAAAGTTGTAGAGGAAGCATTAAACAATACTTTATATTCAGTAAGTGTCTATGATGATAATAAAATTATTGGATACGGAAGAATAATTGGAGATAAAACAATCTTTCTTTATATTCAAGATATTATGGTTGTTCCTGAATATAAAGGACAAAAAGTTGGTACTAAAATTATGAATGAACTCCTAAAAAAAGTAGATGAATATAAAAAAGTAAATTCCAATATAAGAACTTATTTAGGTGCCTCTAAAGGAAAAGAAAAATTTTATGAAAAATTTGGATTTAAAACTAGGTCAAGTGCTGATTTAGGAGAAGGTATGGTGTTATTTTGAATTTAAGGGTAATATATAGTTAATCAAGGAGGAATTATAATGGCAGTTAAAATAACTTATTTCCTACATGGAACAACTACAGATAATTTAGAACACAAATCTACTGGGTGGGGACCTGGAGTTTTATCACAAAAAGGAATAGATCAAAGTATCGTTTTAAAAGAACAAGTGGATATTCATCAATTTGATGTTGTATTTTGCTCTGATTTACAACAAGCAATTGATTCAGCGAAATATACTTTTGAAAGTGAAAATATAAGAAATTATAACAATTTATAAGAATATCCTTCAAAAACAAAAATGTCGTAAACACTTATAAATAAAGGTTATAACGACATTTAAAAATTTCTAAAAAGATAGTAAAAAAATTATATAACTTTTATTTTACAAGAACTCATTATATGGTATAATTTAATTAAGAAAGAAGGAAAATAATGGACAATAATTCTTTTATAAAAATGAATAGACAAGGTTGGGACGAATTAATAAAGTCTAATAAACCATTTGCTAATACTATTTTACCAGAATATGGTCCTTTTTTAAAAAGAAATGAAGAAGAAATCGGATTGTTTAGAGATTTAGCAAATGCAAAAGTTTTAGATTTAGGCTGTGGTGAAGGAGAGTCCTTAGAATATTTATATAAAAACGGAGTTTCAGATGTATGGGGAATTGATATTTCAGAAGAACAGATTATTAAAGCCCAAGAAAGATTGCCTCAATTTAAAAATAATTTTTTAATTTCTCCAATGGAAGAAGAAGCAAATATTCCCCATAACTATTTTGATTATGTAATTTCTATATTTAGCATAGGATATACATCCGATATAGTTAGAACTTTTAAAAATGTTTATCATTATTTAGCAGATAATGGATCTTTTATTATAAGCTGGACACATCCTTTTTACTATTGTTTAGATATAGTAGATTCAAATGTAATTGTAAATAAATCTTATTTTAATGAAGATAGTGAAATTATAACCAAGGGTCCCGATAAAATAAAACTTGCTCAAAAAAATTTAATGATTTCAACTATGATTAATGAAGCTAAAAAAGCTGGCTTTTATATCGATAAAATTTTAGAAGAAGAAACTATATTAAAAGATGATGTTAATGGCTATAAAAGTAACTTTTGGCGTAAAGAAAAAACTATTAATTGCCCAAGTACTATAATTTATAAATTTAAAAAAAATAAGTTATGATTTTTATATAATTTATTTTATTCTGGCAAAATAATTAATCCCCTAGGTATTTTGACATACTATCAAAATTATCTTTGGGGATTTTTTGAGGAATAAAAAATCAGTTCAATTAGAACTGAAATTTATATCGATGTCCGAAAAGTTCGAACAGATTCGTCAATGGAGCGAATCACATACAAGTTACGAACTTTGTTCTCTTTCTATAAATATTATATATTATTTAATTATTTTTTACAATAAATATCTCTGAAGATTTAAAATTCTCATTAACATATAATTCTGGTGTAAACTCTTCTTTAATATTTTCAAGTAATAGTCTTGCCTTTGCTTGATTAAATGCTTTTTCCAAAGAATTTCCAAAACCTATAGCAGAATATAATTGAGAAGCAAAAATTATAGCTGCCTCATCACTAATTGAATTGTTCATGCCTATTGATGCTTCTACGATTTCTGATACACTTTCAGCAAACACGGATGAAAAACAGTTATTAAAAACTACTAATCTTAAATTATCTGTAGAGGCTTCTATTAGTTTTATTATAGATTCTATATCTACTAATTTAGGTTTATCACTATTATCTTGTAATACTAGTTCTCCTGAATCAGTACCATGTCCACTAAAGTGTATAATAGTTGGATTTACCTCATTAATCGCCTGAAATAAATCAGAAGTTCTGACTGCCCACCTAGTTTCAAAGTTAATTGAATCTCTATTTAAACATTTAGTTAATGCCTCTTTTATCTCTCTTGCTTCTTTGTCAAGTTTTAACTTAGATTGTTCCGTTCCATCTGGATGAATTATATCAGGATTTGCTCCTAAGAATAATATATTTATTTTTTCTTTTGAACTTTTCATTTTTTTATTTCTTCTGATAATAGCGCTGTATTATATTTTTGAATATTAATATCGCTTTGTAACTGTGTATAATTACTATTTAATTCATTATCACGTTTTTTTCTGCTTTTTTCTTGCTCAAGTAAAAGCTTTTTTTCCTCATTAGCAAGTTCTTTTTCTTTTCTAGCGATTTTAGAATCAATATCTGAAATTCTTTTTTGAGCATCACTTTGTTTTTTTTCTTCTCTACTAATCTCATTAATTTTGCTTTTAATTGTGGATTGAGACTTTGATGTTCTTAATTGATTACTGGCTCTCATTATCTTTTGAGTTGCATTGCTTAAAGCATTAGTGTACTTTGCTCTGTCATTTCTTAACTTTATTAGTTCTTCTTTTTTTCTTCTAACATTATTAGCATAAGCATTTTCTAAACTCATTTTTTACCTCCAAAGTCTTTAATTCTAGTTATTTTATCACAATTTCAATAAATTTTTAAGATGTTATTTCCAATTTTGCATAAAAATTTTTAAAACACATTTACTTTTTAACTAACAAATAATATAATTTTAGTTAGAAAGGAAACGAGTTAAAATGGATTTTTATGATAAAATTTTAAAAATTGTTGAAAAAAATAATGGTTATGTTACAACTAAAGAAGTTGTAGCAAATAGAATCAATAAAACATTTTTAACAAATCTGGTTAAGAATGGAACATTAGTAAGGATTTCAAGAGGATATTATGGATTACCTAATTATATAGAAGATGAATACTATAAAATTGCTTCTAAAAGTAAAAATGCTAGATTTTCAATGGCAACTGCACTTTATCTTCATAATTTATCTGATCGTACACCATTAGTATATAATGTTACCTTACCTTTTGGATATAGTGGAGTATTACAAAAGGAAAAAAAGGTAATTCTTAATTTTGTAAAAAGAGAACTACTTGATTTAGGTGTTATAGAAATTATTTCACCTTTTGGAATGAAAATCAAAGTTTATGATATTGAAAGGACAATTTGCGATATTATTAAAAATAAAAATAAAATAGACGCAGAAATTTTTTCTAAAGCATTAAAAGATTATGCCAAAAGTAGAAATAAAAATTTAAGTAAACTTACTAAATATGCAAAATCTTTGAATATAGAAAAAAAGGTAAGTGAGTATATGGAGGTTTTATTGTAGTGAACAAAGATGAATTAAAAAGTATTATTAGGGAAAAATCAAACGGCGACAACAATTTGTCAGCCCAACTTTACCAAATGTATTTTTTTGAACATATTTTAGATAGGCTTTCTAAAAGTAAATATAAGCATTATATCATTTTAAAAGGTGGGTTACTACTATCTTCAATTATAGGAGATGATGAAAGAACTACTAAAGATATGGACGCAACATTAAAAAGTTTACCATTAGAAAGAAAAGAAGTAATACAAATAATAAGTGACATATTAAATATAGATTTAGATGATGGAATAGATTTTAAAATAGAAGATGTCAAAGATATACGAAAAGAAAGTGAATATGGTGGATTCAAAATAAATATACTAGCGACTATGTCAACATTAAAAGTATATTTAGCAATAGAACTAACAACAGGCGATAAGATAACACCAAGAGAGATAGAATATAATTATAATAGTCATTTTGAAGATAAAAAAATACCCATACTTGCATATACTCTTGAAACAGTTATAGCAGAGAAGTATCAAACAATAGTTGCTAGAGATATTTATAATACTCGAATGAAAGATTTTTATGATATTTATGTTTTAATCGAAGAAAATGCTGAAAAAATAGATTTTAAGAATTTAGTTATGGCAATAAAAAACACATTCCAAAATCGAGAAACAGAATTAAATATAAAGGATATTAGGGAACAATTAAGCAATATGAAAACAAGTGACCAACTCATAAGATTATGGACAAAATACCAAGTTACTTCACCATATTCTAGTGGTATATCTTTTGAGAATTTGTTTGATTCGCTAAATTACATAACTAATATATTAAGTGAAGAAGAAGTAATGGTATAAAACATATTGTTAAAGAAAGAAAGGAGTAAAGATGAGTAAAATTTTAATTGTAGATGATGAGAAAGAAATAGCAGATTTAGTGGAAATATATTTAAAAAATGAGAATCATAGTGTGTATAAATACTATTCAAGTCAAGATGTATTAAAAGATATTAAAAATATAGATATTGATTTGGCAATTCTTGATGTGATGATGCCAGAAATGGATGGGTTTGGACTTTGTAAAAAAATAAGAGATCTAGGATTTACATTTCCTATTATATTTGCAACGGCAAAAGTAGAAGATATAGATAAGATAAATGGTCTTACAATAGGAGCAGATGATTATATCACCAAGCCATTTCAACCTTTAGAACTAATGGCAAGAGTAAAAGCACAACTGCGAAGATACCAAAAATATAATACACCAAAAAAAGAAGAAAATATTATAGATTTTAGAGGTATATTGATAAATAATGATACTTATGAATTTTATTTTAATGATAATAAAATAGATTTAACTAAAACAGAATTTGCTATTCTGTGGATTTTATGCCAAAATAGAGGTGTTGTAGTTAAAAGTGATAATCTTTTTGAACTGGTATGGAAAGAAAAATACTATGAAAAAGATAACAATACAATAATGGTACATATTAGGCATTTAAGAGAGAAAATGAATGATACAGGAAAGAAACCAAAATATATAAAAACTATTTATGGGGTGGGGTATAAAATTGAAAAATAAAAAGAAAAGAAGTTTATTATTCAAAATATTTGCTCAATTCTTAATAAGAGAACTTATTATTATGATTATTATAACTCTAATTTTAGGAGCAACTGCTTGGATAATACTAAAATCTGATTTTACGTGGCTTTATAATATAAATTATGATACTTATGGAAAAGCAATAAATCTATTTAATGTAGTGTTTAACGGATTTACACCATTTTTAATTATATTTCTTATATGGCTAATATTATCTATTATAAATATATATTTAACTTTAAAAAAAGTTTTTTCTTATATGAATACAATTATTGTATCAGTAGATAAATTATACGATAAAAATGTTGAATATATAAATTTACCTGCTGAACTTGATGATGTAGAGAAAAAATTAAATCATCTAAAAACCGAATCTGAAAAAAATGAAAGGTTAGCAAAAGAAAGTGAAGAAAAGAAAGATAATTTAATTATTTATCTTGCTCACGATATAAAAACACCTCTAACTTCTATGATAGGTTATTTATCTTTGTTAGATGAAATTGATGATATGCCACTTTCACAAAGAAAAAAATATACAAGTGTTGCTCTTGCTAAATCGTATAAATTAGAAGATTTAATCAATGAATTATTTGATGTTGCCAGGTTTAATTCTGAACATATCATATTAGAAAAAGAAGAATTGAAATTAAATATGATGTTAGAGCAAATAATTGATGACTTTTATCCAGTTTTGAATGAATTAGGAAAAACTATCAGTTTTAAAACGGAAGAAAACATTATTATAATGGCTGATCCAGATAAACTATGTAGAGTATTTAGTAACTTAATAAAAAATGCTATCAATTATAGTAAAGAAGAAAGTGAAATAAAAGTAGAAGTAAAAAAAGAAAATGATAATGTAATAATAAATGTTAAAAATGTTGGTAAACAAATTTCAGAGGAAAAACTCGAAAGAATATTTGAAAAATTTTATAGAGTAGAAACATCCAGAAATTCTAATACTGGAGGAAGTGGTTTAGGACTTGCTATTGCTAAAGATATAATAGAATTGCATAATGGAACAATAACTGCTGAAAGTAATAAAAAAGAAACGATTTTTAAAGTCACTTTACCATTAAATTAAAAAATTAAGATTTATTTAAGATTTTTATAAGAAGAAATTAAAGAACAATCATATATGAATCGGTATAATTTGGTTATATTGATTTACTATGATTGTTTTTTTGTAATTCAATATGGAAAGGAATGATTTTGTATGAAAAGTAAAAGTAAGAGGCAATTAAAGAGAGGTTGCAAAGTAGTAGTTTGGTTAATAGTTATTGTTATTTCTCTTTTTATAATAAATAGTTTGTTTATAAAAAATCCAAATAAAGAGTTATTGGAAGAAATACCTAGTGTTAATGTTTCAGATGACAATAATGTTGCAAATCAAAAAGAGTGGAATTTATTACTTGTTAATAAATGGAATAAAATTCCCGAAAATTACAAACCAGATTTAGTAGAAGTAGCCGGTGGCGAAAAAGTAGATAAAAGGATTTATGATCCACTTATGGAAATGTTAGAGGCAGCAAAGGTAAAAAACTGGGGACAAATGCCAATGGTCGTTTCTGGATATAGAACTAATGAAAAACAAAAACAGTTATATGAAGAAAAAATAAAAAGTTATAGAAATAAGGGATACTCTAAAGAAAAAGCAAAAGAAGAAGCCGAAAAATGGGTAGCAGTACCCGGTTATAGTGAACACCAATTAGGGTTTGCAGTAGATATTAACGGAGCAACTTATGATCTTTACTTATGGCTTCAAGATAATAGTTACAAATATGGTTTTATATTCAGATATAAAGGAAATAAAACTGATATTACTGGAACTGCTGAAGAAGTATGGCATTATAGGTATGTAGGATTAGAAGTGGCAACAGAAATATATGAGAAAGATCTTTGTTTAGAAGAATATTTAGAATTAAAAAAATAAGAGAGGAATGATGTAGGATGGCAAGGAATAGATAATTTAGTCGAGAAGCTTTGAAATTATAACTATTAAAGGAATCGGCTATAAAGGAATTATAAAAAATAGTAATTGTCATTAGGCAACTACTATTTTTATTTGAGTATATTTATTTTTTCAGTCTGCTTATCCAAAAGTCAAAATCAATCATCTTATTTTTTAAAAATTCTTCATCTTCAAAATAACCAAAATTGTGAAGTCTTTTTTTAAGTTTTAGTAATTCGTATATGCTCTTCTCTAAACTTTCGGCAATATAATTGATGTCGCTATTAGATAAAGAATTTATTTTGAAATCATCAATCAATTTTCTAATAAAATCAGATTGAGATAATTTTGTTTTAAATGATTTTTCTTCTAGCATTTTCTTTTCAGTTTCGTTTAGAAAAACATTGATTTTAATATTTCTTTTTCTCATTTTTTAAACTCTCCTTTCTAATTTTAAGGGTATGGGATTTCCCATAAATCGAAAACGTGCGGGAGTAGGTTTTCAGTGCTAGCTAGGACATAAAATTCAATTTGTTCTCACACATTTTCTGTATAAATTAGTTCTTTTAATAAGATTTCTTCATTCATATTTTTGTAATTATTCATTAGTTTTACCCACTCGAATTGATTTTCATTTTTATTTTTTTCGGATAGTAATTTATCAGAATTTTTATATTGTTCCATTAAAACATTTAGCCTATTTTCTGCTTCAATACCAACTGAAACAAGATGATTTGCGAGTTCATTTTTCATTAAAAGTGTTGTATAAAGGACTTTATTATTTCCTTTCAGATAGTGTAATCTTAAATAGCCATACTGATTTATTTTTTCGTTATTTTGTTTTTCTATTGTTAAGTTTGGTAATAAATAATCGCCAACTTTTGTATAATTTAATTCCATTTTTTCATCTCTCCATTTCTTTATTTTTAATATTTCTCTCGTAAAAATCTACTTCTTTTGTTGTAGAATTGTACTTAAAATAACCTTGTGATTTATTTTTATCTATAACTTTAATAGTAAATCTATCAATTAAATATATAGCAAACTCACTAATAGATAATTGCTTTTTTTAGATAATTAAGAACTCTAAATTGCTCTATGGTATCTACTTGATTCTTTAAAATATTTTCTTTCGTTAATTGTTTCATTGATAACTCCTTTCATTTTTAATTTGCTTTTACCAATTCTTTTTTAGGTACTAATAATAGAAAATCTTTAGAAACATTTCTCTCGAAATAAGGACTGCCAATTATACCATCTACATAAAAATGACTATGTGCTTTAGCAAAAAAATCATCTACAAATTCACTTGAATATTCATTATTAGTCATTTTTAAAATGGATAAAATATCATAATCTTTTTTCTTGAGTTCTAATTCTTCTTCAGTTATTCCATTAAGATACTTAATTCCGACAGTATCATTTTTTAGAATAATATATAAGTATTTGATAAATTCTGTACTACTTTTTGTAATAAATTCATCTGTAAATTTTATATATTTAATATCAATGTTGTAGTTATCATCTCTTGTGATTTCTATCCCGGATATAAGTCTATGAATCATATCTCGTTTGGCTTCTCTTGATAATAAATTATAGAAAAAAGTGAAGTTAAACATCTTAATATTTTTGAATACTAGTTTGTCATTCTCTTTTTTGCAATCTAATTTTTTTAATAATTCAGTTGTATATTCTTTTGATTCATTATCTGGATCAAGAGTTAGTTTCTTTTTGTTTAATTTCTCAATTTCTTTTTTGATAACATTATTTTTGTGGTTAATTGTTTCAACATCTAGGGTAGAACTTAAATATAAATCTACTAATCTTTTTTCCTGTAATTTTAGTTTTTCAATGGCTTTTTCTATCTCTTTTACATCATTACTTTTTGTAGAATTACAAGCAATAATTTCATTATTTGTTCCCATCATAAAGATAGTCAATTCTTCTAAAACTCGTCTTAATTTAACTTCTATTTTTTTTGTATTATAATGAAGTCCATAGCCACTACAATTATGATTTTTACATCTTAAATGATAGTAAACTTTTTGTTTTCCATTTGGATATTTAAAAGATTCAGATGAAGCCATAATCTCACCACATATTGGACATTTTACTAATCCTGAAAACAAATGGATAAACTCTCCATAGTTTGAATGTTTATTTTTTACTAATACATTTCTAGTGGCATTCCAAGTAACTTCATCAATAATTGGATCACAATAGTCTTTAACCCTTAAAATATCCTGTTGTTTTCTTTTGTACTTTCCATATTCAAATACGCCAATATAAATTGAATTAGTAAGTATTTTATAAACTCTATCGGCTCTCCATTTACCACTTTTTAAATAAACATTGTTATCTTTCATAATTGTAGCAATGCCTCTAGTAGAATTACCCCCTTGGCATAGTTTAAAGATTTCTTTTGCAACTTGGGCTTCTATTGGCTCTATTTCTAAATGTCCTGTATTTTTATTTCTAATATAGCCATAGAGTGCCTTACTAGGGTGTATTTTCTCTAAAGCCATTTCTTCCATTGCTCGTTTAGTTCTCGCACCAATTTCTTTTCTTTCTCTTTGACCAAACACTAAATTCATACCAAAAATCATTTCACCATTAGCAGTAGATACATCATAAGGCTCTAAAATAAGTTCTATCTTAACATCGTGTTCTTCACAATAATTAAGTAACCAAAAGCCATCATAGTTATTTCTTGTAAGTCTATCTACTTTAATAGCAATCAACTTATCAATCTTTTTAGATTTAATATCAGCAAGTAATCTTTGCATTTCTGGTCGCATTAAATCTTTTCCTGAATGTCCTGCGTCATTATAAACATCCACAATACTATAATCATTCTTTTCGCAATATTCTTTAATCATACGAAGTTGCGAATCAATAGAATAACCATTATCTCTTTGGTCATCTGTACTAACTCTCACATATACTGCACATCTCATAAATAATCATCTCCTCACTTGTTTCCTCACTTAGAAGCCGAAATTCAGACAGTAATTATGAAAAAAGATAAATTTTTACGCAACTTTACACTTTCTTCAATAGTTTCCTCACTAAAACGGAAAAAGTAAACCCTAAATTTTCAATTTCTTTAAAATTTGAATAATTTCTGATAATGAATATTTCTGATTATGATCTTTGATGTAAAATGGTTTGTTAGATATTTCATTAACTTTATATTCTAATATTGTAAGAGTAGTAGGATATGAAATTAGATATTCTGTAGGTTCTATAACTTGTAAATTAGTATGTAGAATATGTTTTATTGCACCTTTCTTAACTTTGTAAGTATAGCCTTTAATTACATCTAAGATTTCAGTATTTGTTTTTAATGTTTCAATAGTTTTAAATTCCAACATCAAAAAAGTTCTCCTTCCTAGAAAGAGAACTTTAAGTTTTATATAAAATAAAAACTCACGAACTTGTTATAGTCCGTAAGTTGTTTTCAAATGGAGCGAATGGCGTAGATATCTACAACTTTTTCACTTATTAACGATTTGATATATAAAATATCAATCACTGATTACAGTTTACCATATTTTTATTAATTAACCAATACTATTTTTACTTACAGGGTATCTTTAAATAGCAAAAAATGGTATAATCTTTTTAACAGGGAGGTGCTTTTATGAGCAATGGTAGAAAAACTTTTTCTCTTATAGAACAATCTACTTTGTATAATCAGGTTAATGGAATTTGTCCTTTATGTCAAAAGTCACTTTCTTATATGAAAGAAGGAAAACTGCAAAAATTATTTGAAATTGCTCATATATATCCACTAAATCCAACTGATAATGAAAAAGTAATATTAAAAAATGAGCCAATTCTTTATAAAGATGATGTGAATGATTTAGATAATCTAATTGCCTTATGCCCTAATTGTCATACTCAATTAGATAAACCAACATCGTTAGATTCCTATAGAAAATTATATCAATTAAAAACTAAATTAATTGAAGAAGATAAAATAAGAAATATTTATTCTTCTTATGACATAGAAAAAGATATTGTTTCTATTATAAATTCAATGAATAGCAATTTATTTGATTATAGTGAGATAATAGATTATAGGTTAATAAAAGTTACTGATAAAATTAAACCAGAAAATAAGTTTTTAATTCATAGAGTTAAAGATGATGTGGCATCATATTATCTACTGATTAGAAAGTTATTTGCCGATTTAGATAGAAGTAATAACAGTACAACATTTGATTCTATTGCTAGTCAAATAAAGTCATTTTATTTAAAAGTTAAAACAATAACATCTGATCAAGAACAAATCTATAATCATATTGCTACTTGGCTATATGATAAAAATAAAATTGGCTCAATTGAAGCATATAAAATAATAGTTTCGTTTTTTGTACAAAATTGTGAGGTGTTTTCTGATGTTTCCAAGTAAAGTTGTAAAAATAAAAGATAGTATATTGTGGAATCTACCAGATATTGTAAATATAGTTGAAAACCAAGATAATTTAGTAAAAGCTTATAATATTTCAATTGAGAAAAAAATAGATATAAATGATTTTTTGTTATCAATTGATATTTTATATCTACTAGATATGATAGAAATAATTGATGAAAAGGGGAATTATAAATATGTTAAAACAAATTAGATGTGATAAATTTAAGAATAAAGTCATTAATTTTCATGCTGGACTTAATGTAATCTTGGGGGATAACAAGGCTACTAATTCAATTGGAAAATCAACGCTTTTAATGATTATTGATTTTATTTTTGGTGGTAATAGTTATATTACCAAGAATAATGATGTTGTAGATAATATAGGACATCATAGTTTTAATTTTGAATTAGAATTTGATAATGAAAAATTTTATTTTATAAGAAATACAGAAAATCATTTAAATCTATCTGTCTGTGACAAAAATTATAATAAACTAAAAGATATTTCTTTAGATGAATATAAAATATTTCTTAGTGAGAAGTATAACAATGAATTTTTAGGTAATTCATTTAGATCTGTCGTAGGAAATTATTCTCGAATATGGGGAAAAGATAATTACGATGTTGAAAAACCACTCAAACAACAAAATTCAAATTCAGAAAATGCTATTATAAATATTATTAAATTATTTAATAAATATAAGAGTATTGAATCTTTAGAAAAACAAATGAGAGTAATTGAAGATAAGAAAAAAACAATTAATAAAGCTGTGAGTAACGAATTAATTCCTTCAATTACAAAAGTTCAATATAATAAAAATTTATCTGAATTAGAAGACTTAGATAAAAAAATTAATAGAATTAAAAGCGAAATGATAGATATAAATTTAGATATTAGTGCAATAATGTCAGAAGAAGTTTTAGAATTAAAGAATCAAAAAAGTTCACTTTTATTAAAAAGAAATCATATTGCTAATAAGATTAAACGAATAGAAACAAATTTAAATAGTGATGACATAAAAATTAACTCTAAGATGGAAAAGTTAGTTGAGTTTTTTCCTAACATTAATAAAAATAAATTAATTGAAATTAATGATTTTCATAAAAATATGTCAACATCTTTGAAAAAAAGCTTAAAAGATGAGAAAGAAAATTTAGAAAATTATTTGAAAATATTAGATGATGACATAAGACTAGTAGACTCATCCATAGCTGAAAAAACAAAATTGAAAAGTGTTCCTCAATATGGAATAGAAAGACTTACTGATTTACTAACAAAACAAAATAATATAAAGCAAATGAATGAATATTATGACAAGAAACAAAAAAATCTTGATGAATTAAGTATTATAAAAGAAAGTTTAAAAGAAATTAAATCAAAGGTAATTTCTGAAATCACAAAATCCGTTAATATTGAAATGTATAATTATTTTGCTGATATATATAAAGATACCAGAAAATCGCCAACATTTAGTATGGATTTACAAACATATAATTTGAAAAGGTATAATGACAGAGGTACTGGATCTTCTTATATAAATCTTATAGCTTTTGATTTAGCAATTTTTAAATTGACAAAGTTACCATTTTTAATACATGATTCTATTTTATTTAAAAATATACAAGTACCAGCATTTGATAATTTAGTAAATATTTATAAGTCTTTTGAACGCCAAACATTTATAGCAATTGATGAAATTAAAAAATTTTCTAAGGATACAATTGTTTCGTTAGAAAACAGTAAAGTGATAGCATTAGATGAACAACATACACTATTTAACAAAAATTGGAAATTAGATAGTTAAAGAAAGGATATAATATGAATTTAAAAGAAATAAATCAAAGAATTAGTGATAGATCAGATTGTTTTTATTGGCAAACTGATAGAAAAATAAGTGCTGAAGAAGCCGCTATGATATGGAAAGATAGACATTCAGCTATAACTAATGAAGAACTGTTAAATAAGATTAATGCAGAATTAAAGGATAATAAATTATCATATATCAAACCATTTGATGAGAATGCTCAAACAAGTTTAGGTAATGTTAATTCAATAAGAGTTGGAGTTTTAGAAAGTAGAAAAGAAGTTATTATAAGATGTCATCCAAAAGGTGTTAAAAATGGTTATTTTTATGCTGAAAGTTTATCATCTCAAATTGCATTAGATAATGGACTTCCTGCTTATAAAACTTACTTAATTCATAAATTAGAAAGCGAAGAAGATATTTCTTATCAAGTTATAGAGAAACTAAATGGAGATACAATTCAATTTTTTTTAAAAGAACATCCTGAAAAAGAAGAACAACTTGTTATTGAAATGGGAAAAACTATGGCAAGACTTCATAGAATAAAAGTTAATGGATTTGGTCCTTTTGATAACGAACAAGCTAAGAATGGTAATTTAATAGGAATGCACAAATCACTAAAAGATTCTGTAAATGCGGGATTAGAAGAAAATCTTGAAAGATTAGTTACATATAATATTTTAACAAAAGAAGTAGCAGATAAAATGAAAAAATTATTTGATGATAATGAATTACTTAATTCAGATATGTCAGTTCTAATTCATAATGATTTTGCTGATTGGAATTTATTAACCGATGGTAATACTATAACTGGTGTTATAGATTGGGATGAATGTGTTGCAGGAAATCCTATTCAAGAAATAGCTTGCTGGTCAACATTCTTTGATCCAGAAAGAATAAAACCATTCTTAAGAGGATATTTTAGTGAAATACCAATGTATGATAATTTTGATGAGATGTTCCAATTAATGAGATTAAGATATACTATTTCAAAGATGGCATTAAGAATTAAAAGATATACTTATGAGCAAACACCATTCTTAAAAAGCATGATTGAAAAGGGAGAAAAACATTTAGACGAGTTATCAAAAATATTTAATCTTAGTGATAGCAATATTAGAAGAAAGTAAAGGAGGAATTTGAAAAATGACTGATAAGGAATATATGAATTTAGCAATAGAATTATCGGGTAAAGCATACTACCCTTATGGTGCAGTAATTGTTAAAGATAATAAAATTATTGGTAGAAGTGATGCTGATGTGCCTGTTTCTAAAACGGGATTCTCTCATGCTGAACTTAGAGCAATTGAAGATGCTATGGAACATTTAGGTGGGCATTTATGTGCTGAAGGTGGAAAAGGAGTTATAATTTATTCTTCTTGTGAACCATGTGCTATGTGTATGGGAGCTATTTTATATACTGGAATTGACAGATTAGTATACGGAGCAACTTTAGAGGATTCTAAAGAATGTGTAAACGAAATTCTAGCAAAATCCAATGATATTGCTAATGCTTGCAGTAATAGAAAAATTGAAATAGTACCTGAATTTCAAAGAGAAGAAGCAGTTAAAGTGCTAAAAAGATGGAAAGAAAATAATCTTTAGTAATGAATATTAAAAGATGATAAAGAGCATTTAAGTTATCGCTCAATATCATCTTTTTCTATTATTGATTTAGTTATATTATTTATATTTTTGTTATCTTGAAGAAGATTGAAATCTTCATCATCTAAAGCACCATGTTCATATAATTCTTTAGCAAATTCCATATATTTTTCCTTATCTTTATTTCTATAAATTCTATCC
>CANSRH010000015.1 GCA_947649365.1 uncultured Mycoplasmatota bacterium
TCTTCTTCATACAAAGCATAACTTCTTACAAATACAATGCTTCCTATTAACAATATTATCCCTACTATAGAACCTATTATCATTCTCTTTTGCTTATTGTTTTTTTTAAACTTTTCTATTTTCATTTTACTTGCTCCTTTAATAGACAAAAAACATCTATACTCTACTCACAAGTATAGATAAATTTTATCTAAGAGTCAATAGACAATTTTTATCTATGTTTAAATTTCTATATAGGTGATAAAAATGAATAGATTAAAAGAACTTAGAGAAGATAACGATTTATACCAAAAAGATATTGCAGAATCTTTAGGAATCACACAAAGAAATTATAGTTACTTTGAAACAGGACAAACCATGTTAACAGAAGACATATTAAAAAAACTCGCCGAATTTTATAAAACAAGTATTGATTATATCTTATACCAAACCGACGAAAGAAAACCCTATAAAAAAAGCATTATAAAAGAGGACTAATTTAATCCTCTTTTTCTATTCCGTTTAATAATATCTAAAGCCGCCATCACTCCATCATTGGCTGCAGTAATTAACTGATACACATCTTTTTGAATACAATCCCCCACAGCATAAATTCCTTTT
The DNA here is from genome assembly GCA_947649365.1 of uncultured Mycoplasmatota bacterium. GTDB lineage: Bacteria > Bacillota_I > Bacilli_A > RF39 > UBA660 > MGBC108787. The sequence continues at coordinate 601 of CANSRH010000015.1, forward strand.
ACCTTTGTTTCATAATTAGAATTTACTTCTATATAGCCCTTCGAATTTAATATCCCCAAATCAGAAACACAAGAAATACTTGGCAAAAAACCAACATAAACAAACAGAGCAGAGACAAAAAGTTCCTTTTCCTTATCAAGAACAACTCCTACCAACTGATCCTCTTTTTCTAGTAAATCAGTCACTTGGGAATTATATAAAATTGTTACATTTTCTTTTTCTTCTATTTTATCAATCAGTGCTTGTTCTGCCCGAAAAGCGTCACTTCGATGAACCAAATATACTTTACGAACAATATTAGCCAAATACAAAGCCTCTTCTAAAGCACTATTGCCCCCACCAACGACACAAACATCTTTACCTTCATACAGATTTCCATCACAAAGAGCACAAGAACTTATTCCCTTCCCATAAAAGCGTTCCTCGCCTTGTAAACCTAATTTCTTTTGACTTCTTCCCGTTGCAAGTACCAAATATTTTGCTCGAAAATCTCCCACATTGGTTTTTAGAAGTTTCCAATCTCCTTCCACCAAAACACGAGACACATCTGCTTTTTTATAAGGAATTTCAAGTTGCATAATACTTTGAAACAAAGAAAAAGACAAATCCGGCCCTGTTACTCTTGCATAGCCAGGATAATTATTCACCACATTGATTTTATTAAGTAACCCACCAGGAGTATCGCGTTCCAATAACAAAACATTTAGTCCACTATTCTTTGCATAAATAGCAGTACTTATACCAGAAATTCCCATTCCCACAATAATTAAATCGTATTCCATATTTTCTCCTTAAAAAGTGATATCACTGCCATTTGCTTCTCGATACAAATCTTCAAATTTCCCTTTACGACTTAAAATCATAAAAGCAAGAAGACCGATGATAAACAAAGCAACAGAAACAAGTTGTGCCACCTTAAATCCGCCGAACATTAAAGAATCTGTTCTTAAAGATTCTATGAAAAATCTACCAAAACTATACCACATCAAATAAATGCAAGTTAATTGACCAACCTTTAAATATTTATATCTTTTTACAATAAATAATAGGATAATTCCCAGTAAACACCACAAAGACTCATACAAAAAAGTGGGTTCATAATAAACACCATTGATGTACATTCCTTGAATAATAAAATCAGGAATATGCTTATTTTGCAAAGCCAACAATGTTGTTGCACCTCCATGAGCTTCACTATTAAAGAAATTTCCCCATCTACCAATTGCCTGTCCAAGAAGTAAAGGAATCGTTACCATATCAGTCATTTTAAAAATACGTGTATTGTATTTGCGACAATACAAAACTAACGTAATAAAGCCTCCCAGTAAACCTCCATGGATAGCAAGTCCACCTTCCCACACCTTCAAAATACTAATAGGATCATTCAAATAAAACTTATAATTAAAAAGAACATAATAAATTCGTGCTCCCAAAAAAGCAAAAATAACGGTCCAAAACAACAAATTAAACACAAAATCTTTTGGATAATTATACTTTTTACTCTCCTTCATTAAAAGAAGTGTCCCCAAGGCAATAGCTAAAAAAAGCAAAAAAGAATACCAACGAATCTCTAAACCAAATAATGAAATCATAACAGGATTATTCATAAAACCATCTACTTTCCTTTTAAATTATAACATTGCTAAAACAAAAAGAGAACTTGAATTTTTAGAAAATCTTAATTCAAATATTTTTTCAAATATTGCCCAGTATACGATTCCTTACAAAGACTAACTTCTTCCGGAGTTCCAGTAGTCACAATTGTTCCACCTTTATCTCCTCCCTCTGGTCCCAAATCAATAAGATAATCAGCAACTTTTATAACATCCAAATTATGTTCAATCACAACAACTGTATCACCATTATCAACAATTCTTTGTAAAATAGCGATTAACTTCTTAATATCGGCAGAATGAAGTCCAGTGGTAGGTTCATCCAAAATAAACAAACTTTTTCCTGTTGGTTTTTTCTGTAATTCTTTCGCAAGTTTTACTCTTCCTGCCTCTCCACCAGAAAGTGTTGGTGCACCTTGTCCAAGTTCCACATAAGAAAGACCAACATCCATCATAATAGAAAGTTTCTCCTTAATCTTAGGAACATTCTCAAAAAAAGGGACAGCTTCTTCAACACGCATTTTCAATACTTCTGCAATATTTTTCTCCTTAAATTTTATATTCAAAGTATCACGATTGTACCTTGTCCCCTTACAAACATCACAAGGAACATATACATCTGGCAAAAAATGCATCTCGATTTTCTTAACACCATCTCCGTAGCACGCCTCACATCTTCCCCCTTTGACATTAAAAGAAAATCTAGATTTATCAAAACCACGCATTTTACTTTCCTTCATTTCAGCAAAAAGATTACGAATATCATCAAACACTCCTACGTAGGTTGCAGGATTACTTCTTGGTGTTCTACCAATAGGATCTTGAGAGATTTGTACAATTTTATCAATTTGATTCAAACCTTTTATCTTCTTATATTTTCCTGGCAAAGTTTTTGATTTTGGATACAAATTTTTAAACACTGCTTTATGCAAAATCTCGTTCACTAAAGAACTTTTTCCAGAACCGGAAACACCTGTGACACAAACAAATTTACCCAAAGGAATTTTAACATCAATCGATTTTAAATTGTGTTCTTCCGCACCAAGAATTTCTAAATACTTCCCGTTTCCTTTTCTTCTTGTCTTAGGTACCTCAATTTTTTCTTTTCCAGACAAATACCTTCCCGTAATCGAACTTTCATTTGCCATAACCTCTTTGGGAGTTCCACAAGCAACAATTTCTCCACCATTACGTCCGGCCCCAGGACCTACATCTACCAAATAATCACTTGCCATCATTGTATCCGTATCGTGTTCAACAACAACCAAAGTATTCCCTAAATTCACCATTTCTTTTAAAGATGTAATTAACTTATCATTATCTCTTTGATGAAGACCTATACTAGGTTCATCCAAAACATACAATACGCCGCTCAGTTTACTACCAATCTGCGTAGCAAGTCGAATTCGTTGTAACTCTCCACCAGACAAAGTTCCAGCCATACGATCGAGTGTGATATAATCAAGACCTACATTTTTTAAAAAACTCAAACGATTAATAATCTCTTTCACAATCAAACGGCTAATCTCCTTTTGTTCCTTATTTAGCTTCATAGCCTCTATAAATTCTAAAAGTTTGCCTATACTCATCTGTGTCATTTCATAAATATTTTTTTTACCCACAAAAACATGCAAAACACTTTCTTTCAACCTAGCTCCATGACATACTGGACATTCAAGTTCCATCATATAATTATCAAGCCATTCGCGTATCCATGTAGAACTTGTTTCCAAATAACGTCTTTCCAAATTGGTAATTACGCCTTCGTAAAAACGTCTTGCAAAACGCTTATTGCCATTTTTAGAAGTATATTGAAAATCCAGTTCCTTTAAACTTCCAAACAAAACAATTTCTTTCTCTTTCTTTGTTAATTTTTTCCAAGGTTGATTCATGTCAATTTTATAATAATCACATGCTGTTTTCACATCCGTATAAAAAATATTAGCATCATCACTCATAGTAGAAATAGCACCTTCATTAATAGAAAGACTAGTATCAGGAATCAAAAGTTCCTCAGAAATAGCAGTTTTAAATCCTAACCCCTTACACTCAGGACAAGCACCAAAAGGGGCATTAAAAGAAAACATTCTAGGTTCTAAATCTGGTAGGGAATAATTACACTTCACACAAGCAAATTTTTCGCTCCAAAGAAGCTCCTCTCCAGAGAGTATGTGAATAAGTACCATCCCATCGGCAAGTTTTGTACTCGCCTCAATTGCTTCAAACACCCGGCTTCTCTCTTCTTCACTTAAAACAATTCGATCCACAACCACTTCAATCGTATCTTTTACATTTTTTTCTAATACAATCTCTTCATCCAAAGAACGCATTTCGCCATTAACACGAACACGTGTAAACCCTTCTTTACGAAGCTCATCCAATATTGTTTGATGCATTCCTTTTTCGTCTTTCACAACAGGAGCTAAAATCTCTAACTTGGTCCCCATTTCCATATCCATCACTTTATTCGTCATTTCTTCAATACTTTGATGGGTAATGGGTTCCCCATGATTGGGACAATGAGGAATACCTATTCTTGCATACAAAAGCTTTAAATAATCATAAATTTCTGTAACTGTACCAACAGTACTTCTAGGATTGTTATTTGTTGTTTTTTGATCAATAGCGATTGCAGGGGATAATCCATCAATACTATCTACATCTGGTTTCTCGCTTCCCCCCAGAAACTGACGGGCATAACTAGAAAGACTCTCAACAAATCTTCTTTGTCCTTCTGCATAAATCGTATCAAAAGCCAAACTACTCTTTCCTGACCCGGAAACGCCTGTCATAACAATCAATTGATTCTTTGGTAAATCCAAATCAATATTTTTTAAATTATTCTCTCTTGCTCCACGAATCACTATTTTATCATTATTCATATACTTCCCTCACTTGCGTTACTTATTCTACCACAAAATAACAAATTTATAGCAAAATAAATATACCATATATTTGTTCGCTATTCAAGACAAAGAAAAAAGAGAAACATTTCTCTTTTAAAAGCATTTATTTAGAAAGAACTGCTCGTTTTTTTAGCAAAAAAACTGCTAAAACATAATGTACAATCGAAATCAATAAAGCCGGCACTATAAAATAGGAAATTGAATAAGAAAATACAAAACCACAAAAGAAAGTACCAATGGCCTTACCAAGTAAAGAAGTACAATATTTGAGTGTAGTCAAAAACAAAGCATGTTCTTCTTTAATATGATTAATAAAATAACCACTTAAAACAAAACCATAAGGACAATCCAATAAAAATAAATACACGAGTGTTCCAAACAACACCCATTCATTATTCGTGATCCACACCAGAAAATACAATACAACTCGCAAACCAAATTTAAAAAATAAATTGTATTGGTCATTTTGAAAGCGAAAATATTTTACAATCAACATGGCTAATACATTAGATAAAATCCCTAAGCCTAAAATAAAATAACTAGCAAAATTAGAAGAAAAAGAAAAACGCGTAGTAAGCAAAAGCATAGGCATTCCAAGAATGGCACCCCAAACCATATCCCCTAAAAAATTAACAAAAAGGAAAAAATAGAAAATCTTATTTTTATGAAAGTACAAAAAAGTTTCCTTTAATTCAAAATGCGTTTTCTTCTCTTGGGTAACAATCGAAATAGAAATCAAAACAAGTAAAGCTAAAAAGCTAAAAACAACAGCCAAAAACAAACAAAAATTATAATCCATAACTTTAGAAAATAAATGTTTCCCCAGAAGCATTGATGCGAACAAGAATCCCAACTTACTAAACAAAGACTCTACAAAATTTTTCTTCGTATACAAAACATCATCTTTTCCAATGTTCATAAGTAAAGGATACACACTAGCAAGAATTAATTGATTAAAAGCAATATTGAAAAACATAAAGAATTTAATCAAAAAAGAATGAGAAGTACCACTAAGACAAATCAGACAAGTTCCTGTAAGCATAGTAAACAAAAGACTAATACACATTCCCCATTTTAACTTATCACTAGAAACCTTTATCGTAAAAAAGAACAAAACGAAAACAGTAACGACATAAGAAACACTAATCACATGACTAATTGTAGTTGTGGATAAACCATTAGCATTCATCCATAGCTCTCGATAATTATCAAACAATCCTACAGAAAAACCAAACAAGGCTAAAAAGAATAATAACAAAAAGCTTTTATTTTCTCTTAACTTTTGCATCATACCACCTAGTATAAGTATACCATAAAATCAATTAGTTTTCTTCTGGATATTTACGCTTTTGAATTTTATAAGTTAGTTGCAAAGACCATTTCCAAGGAACAAAACGATTCAAAAACAATCCAAACTTAACACTCCATCCTGGAACAATAATAAGTTTTCTTTGAAACATTTTATCAATACCAATTTGAGCAACCTTTTTACTATCCATTTCTTTTATCTTAAATGTTCCATGTGCGACGGAATTAAATTCTGTACTCACTGGCCCTGGACATAAAGCACTAATAGAAACATGACTTCCTTGATGACGAAGTTCCTCATAAATAGCCATAGTAAGTTTCGTAACATAATTCTTTGTAGCATAATAAGTATTTAACCTTGGTCCTGCTAAAAAACCTGCACTAGAACAAACATTCAAAATAAAACCATAATCTTTCTCAACAAACGTAGCCAAAAACAATTTCGTTAAAATATGATAAGCCTTAATATTCAAATCAATCATTTCTAGTTCACGATGCAAATCTGTTTTTACAAAATCTCCAAACAAACCAAATCCAGCATTATTAATCAAAATAGCAATCGGTTCCTTCTTCACTTGCTCATACAATTGAAACACATGTTTTTCAATAAGCAAATCCAACTCTATTATTTGAACTTGAACCCTTACATTTTTCTTAATTTCTTCTAATCGCTCTTTTCTTCTTGCAACGAGAATTAAATCATAGCCCAAACTCGCCAAATAATAAGCCATATCTCTTCCAATGCCACTACTAGCTCCTGTAATCAATGCTTTCATAACCACTCACCTCTCATTTAGTATTAATTAAAAAAAGCAGAGTATACTTTACTCACTTTATTCACCCACACAATTACCCAAATTGTACCATAAACTTTATAAAAAAAGCATCTAATTTCACAACAATGTGATTTCAGATGCTATATCCATATGGGATTGCATTTGATCAACCACAATCAAATGTATCCTTTTTTATTCTATGCAAGTTTCCTTGACATATCTATAATAACATAAAAGCAGCTTTTCGAAAAGGTTTGGTATTCTTATTTTTAAAAGTATAAGTATTAAAAATTTACCAGAATTTATTCCCTAAGCCCATAAAGAGAATCTTTAATCCTCTCGATTTCCAAACAATAAAACCAAACGCAAAATCTCCAAAGCACTAGTAAGTACACCCGCTAAATATGTACTAGCAGCAGCAGTTAACATTTTAGAAACACCAAGTTGCTCTTCTTCATTAGCAAGATGTAAATCTGCAATCGCATTTTTAGCACGTCGACTAGCATTTAACTCAACAGGCAACGTAACAAGTTGAAACAAAAGACCTGTTCCTACCAAACAAATTCCTAGCCAAATCATTTGCATAGACTCTAAAAACAAGCCCAACAAAATAACAAAATAAGAAAAAGCAGTAGCAAAATGAACAGCAGGAAAAAGAAAACTACGAATTCTAAGATACGTATAACCAATTTTATCTTGAATTGCATGTCCACATTCATGGGCAGCTATTGCTAACGAAGCAATACTATTGCCATGAAACACATCATAAGACAAACGAACCACTTTCCTTTTTGGGTCATAATGATCCGTCAAATTTCCTTTGGTCTCTACAATATAAACCTCTTCTAAGCCATTTTGGTCCAAAATTTTTCTGGCCACTTCAAAACCACTAAGTTTTTTTTCATTTTCTATATTCTTATAAGTTCCATAACTGCTACTCACAAACATTTGAGCAATAGCTGGAAAAATAAGCATTGCAATTAAAATAAGAAAATCCATTTTTTTCACTTCCTAACACCATTATACTCTTTTTATGTGAAAAAACAGTGTTATTTTTTAATTTCGTAAGTTGTTCCTTCTCTAGTATCTTTAATAGAAATACCTTGGCTCTCTAAAGAAGAACGAATTTCATCAGCAAGTGCATAATTCTTATTCTTTTTTGCTTCTGTTCTTCTTGCAATTTGTTCTTCAATGTACTTTGTATCAACGAAAGAAGAGAACTCCTCTAACTGAATTAAATCCAAAGACAAAACACGATCCCAAGCTTTTATTAATGCATATTTCGTAGCATCGTTCACATCACTTTTAAGTAAATCATAAATAAGAGTAATTGCATTTGCTGTATTCAAATCATTTCCAATTGCTTCTTTAAATTGATTATCAAAAGAAAGAAATACATCCTCTTTTATTTCTCCCACCTGTTTTAAAGCACACACTTTATTCTTCAATTTCTGATAAGCCTGACTGGCATTCTCTAACGATTCATAAGAAAAAACCAAAACTTTTCGATAAGAAGTATTTAAACACATAAAACGATAAGCTAACGGATTATATCCTTTTTCTTTTAATAAAGAAATGGTTAAAAAATCTCCTTTAGACTTTGCCATCTTTCCCATTGCATCATTCAAATGTTCTCCATGTATCCAATAATTACACCATTTATGTCCTAAGTAAGCTTCACTCTGTGCAATTTCATTTGTGTGATGTGGAAATATATTATCCACACCACCACAATGTATATCTAAATTTTCTCCTAAATACTTCATACTAATACCAGAACACTCAATATGCCATCCAGGATATCCAACTCCCCACGGCGAATTCCATTTTAAAGCCTGATCTTCAAACTTAGACTTGGTAAACCATAAAACAAAGTCTGCTTGATTTCTTTTAGAAGAGTCTTCTTCCACTCCCTCTCTTACCCCAATCACCATATCATCAACATGATGATTTGTAAGTTTATAATAATCCGCAAGCTTAGAAGTATCAAAATAAACATTTCCGCCACTTTGATAAGCGTAACCATCCTCTAAAAGTTTAGTAATAATTTGAATATATTCTTCTATATTATCGGTGGCTTTCGACACAATTTCTGGCCACTTAATATTTAAACTTTCCGTATCTTTTTGAAATGCTTCTGTATAAAATGCTGCAATTTCCAAAACAGATTTATTCTCTCGTTTGGCACCCTTTAACATTTTGTCTTCTCCAGAATCCGAGTCACTTGCTAAATGACCCACATCCGTAATATTCATTACTCTTTTCACTGGATAACCTAAATAATTTAAAGACTTCTCCAAAATATCTTCAAAAATGTATGTTCGCAAATTTCCAATATGAGCAAAATGATAAACCGTTGGACCACAAGTATACATAGTAACACAGGATGCATCATTGGGAACAAACTCTTCTACACTCTTAGTCAATGTATTAAATATTTTCATGACAAAACCTCTCTTTGTATACTATAATACCATACTTTCCATTTCATGACTTGTATTTAATCTAATTTAGATGTAATACTAACAAAAAATTCTTTACTCCACAAATTTAAATCTTCAACATTTTTAATAAAAGGGAAAACATCTTTTTTGGCATCCTCATAATTAATTTCATTAAATTTCGTAATCAATAAATTTTTTACTGCTTCTACATCTAGTTCACTATTAGAATCAATGTATTTAGACTCGATTAATTTATTTTTTAATAATTCTAAATTAACAGAGACGTTATTTGCCAAAAAGAATACATAGTCATACAAATCTCTTCCTTTTGTTCTTAAACCCCAATTACGACACAAAATCGCATGAATCTTACCAGCAAAAAGTGATTGTTTATCATACAATTTTATTGAATGAGGACTAGGCAATAACTTATATTGAATCTCATACGTAGCACCAGATGGTGGACAAGTATCCACTTCAAATTTTATTTTGAGATTTTTTAGTAAATGTTCATATTTATGATTTTCTCTCTTCGGAAAAAAACGCAAAATATGTTCTAAAGTATTTCCCTTTACAAAAGCAGAAGCAATTGTAGAATAATGACTCTTTTCTTTTGTACAAATTTCTAAATTTAATCCATAAGCTTTTAATTCTTTTTCCATAAAACCAAAATATTTGGTTAAATCAAAATCACGATTTGGTGAGATTAAAGCAAAATCCAAATCTTCTGAAAATCGATCTAATTGATAAAAAATACGGAGTGCTGTTCCTCCATAAAAAGCTGCTTCACTAAAAAATCCACCTCTTGAGAGTCCAGACAACACTAATTCTTGAATAATTTCTTTTAAAGCATTTATTTCATCGGTTGTATTTTTTATTTCGTATTGGCTTATCATTTGTAAAATAACATTATTCATTATTAATTTCTCCTCATATATTTTGCTAACATAGAAACATTAGTAGAATGATAAAATTGACTTAATTTTTCTATTTTTTTCCTATCCAATTTATTAAACTCTTCTAAATCAATTCGTAAATCTTGAAACAACATAGTTTCCAAATTAGAATAATTACTGAATGGACTTAAGGTATACAATTTATCGCATAAGGCTTTTTCAGGTGTTGCTATTTGATAGGAGTAATCTCCTTCTATTTTTAAGAGGACCTCTTCTGGATACGCTAACTTTGGAACATCTCTATAAGTAAAAACACCAAAAGAAGTCGTATATTGTTTCATTTTTTTCTTATCAAAAGAAGCGCAAGTAATAGTACTTACTTTTTCTGGAATAAGACCATAGCTAGACAAAGCATATTCAAAAGAAATATAAGAAGGACCGTAGATACTACTAGCAAGTAAATAACCTGGAGTGTTAGCATCTGTTTCATAAAGCCCATTAACAATTTTAAACAATTTACCATCTCGTAAATCTCTACTAATTTTATTGTTTTTATTAGAATATTTACTCAAATATTGCTTAATCATAGCATTTGAAATTACCATATTTTCACCTCTTAATACCATTTTATGGTATTTTGTGGTGAAAATCAAGCGTTTTTTAAGGAATAGCCAAAGAAGATGGAAATATTAAGATAGTACGAAAGATTTAGAAAAAAGGTGCACTTGCTATACCTAAGAACCTAATCTTTCTAAAATTGTATCCTTTCCAAGCAAATACAAAGTAGTAACCAAATCTACACCTTGTAACAAACCAGTCAATGCGACACGAATAGGCAAATAAAGTAGTGTTCCAGACACATTGACATCTCTTCCGGTATTGTTAATAACTGTTAAAATCGTATCCTTATTCCAGTTATCCACAGATAAAACATAATATTTAAATCGTTCCAAAACAATTTTAATACGAGCATCACTTTGTAAAAATTGAATACAATCTTCGTCATATTCTATCTCATTTTCAAAAAAAGAGTGGGTAACAAAACCTATTTCTGCTCCAAAAGAAATACGTTCTTTGAAAGTGAGTAACAACGTACTTATCCACTCTTCGCTCATACCTTCTAAGTTATACACAGCTTCTAAAAAAGGACGAATAAATTGTAAATAAGAAGTATCATCCATAACTTTAATATAATGCCGATTAAACCATTTTAACTTTGACATAGAAAAAATAGCAGGTCTTTTGTGAATTCCCTCGATAGAAAATTCTTGGACCAATTCTTCAAGAGTAAAAAATTCTCGATTGGTTTTAGGACTCCAACCCAAGAAAGCAATACAATTAAGAATAGCACTAGGTAAAAAACCATGTTCTAATAAATCTCTTAAATCCGCGTCTTTATTTCTCTTATTAAACTTTGTTTTATTCTCTTTCAAAACATGAGGAAGATGAACAAACTCCGGTCTTGGAAACCCCAAAGCATCATACAAAAGCAAATATTTAGGGGTACTTGACAAATATTCTACTCCTCGTGTCACATAAGTAATTCCCATCAAAGCATCATCAACAACATTTGCAAAATTATAAGTAGGCATTCCATCACTTTTAATTAAAATTTGATCTTCTATATCTTGATTACGAATGGTAACATCTCCATACACCAAATCTTTAAAACTAGTCTGTCCTTCTGGTAATACTTTTTGACGTATCACATATTTTTCTCCTAAGGCAATTCGGCGCATGGCTTCATCTTTAGGAAAATCAAGGCAAGTCTTATCATACATATAAGAAGTTTGATTCTCTTCTGCTTCCAAACGTTTGGTATGCAAAGTAGTCTTATCACAAAAACAATAATAAGCAGAACCATTCTTTACTAATTTTTCTGCATAACTCTTATAAATATCGAATCTTTCACTTTGAATAAAAGGACCATACTCTGATGGACGATGAGGTCCCTCATCAAAAACCAAACCAAAATCATTAAGAACTTGATAAATAAATTCTTCTGCTCCTGATTCATAATAATTTTGATTTGTATCTTCAATACGTAAAATAAATTCTCCTCCCTCATGCTTAGAAATCAAATAAGCAAACAAAGCGCTTCTAAGATTCCCTACATGCATGTACCCACTAGGACTAGGAGCAAATCTTGTTCTCATCACTATTCACCCTTTTCTAACGAAAACTAATAATTATCTCTTATAACACCATGAATTAAATTGACATCAGAAGGAATAATTACTTTAATCTGCGCCAAATCAAAAATAGCAAGAGGAATAATAGCACCAGGACGAGCACCATCCATCCACTTTGGATTCCCAGGCATCAACGCATACAATTTCTCCATAGTATAGTTTTCATCAAAAAACACTTTTTTTGTTCCTTCTAAATAATCTTCATACGATAACTTATATTTATGAACGCCATCAAAAAACAAATCATTCTCTACCAAATGAAAATCAGTAAGCTTTTCAAATCGTTCTTCTCCACCAGTAAAAATAGCACAATCGTAATCCAAGTCAAAAGAGATAGTATTCAATTGATCTTTTACAAAAGCATTCATTTCTTCAATAGACACACTACTTAAAGAATCATTTGCACCAGGAAAAGCATTCATCAAATCTGCAACACCAATCTTTAAATTTTTCCTATCCACAATAATCCCGTTTTGAAAAGTCACAATTTCTGTTGTTTTACCACCCATATTAATAATCATAACTTTTTTACCTTCATAATCATGTTCTGTAGCTTTCCCTAAATAATAGTTTTCAATTCCATGACTAATAATATTAAAATGCAAATCTTTTTTTTCATTAAATTCACGAACAAATTCTTGTTTTTTATCATAAGTCAATTCTCTAAAAATACCAGTAACATAAATATGTGTATTTACATAAGTAAAACCATACTTTTCCTGCAATTTTGTAAAATAATCAAACAATGCTTCTTTATTCTCTTCACTAATTCCCTTTTCCTTAGAAAAACCATTTTTAAAATAAATAGAATGTTCTTCCAATAAAACAAGTTCCTTTTCATACTGATAAACTTTTATCGTAGAAGACCCTAAATCAATATAATATTCTTTCATAAACACCTCTTATAAAGATTATAGCATAGAACCAAAAATTTAAAAAATTTATTTCATCAAAAAAGCCTAGGAAGCGTCCTAGACTCAAAAGAAAATTATTTATGCTTTGACCATAAATAAAGAAATATGTAATAACCAAATTGCAATTCACTCTTATTACCTATTCATCATAACATGACTCAAAGTGGAATTTCAATATCTAATTCACTATTATATTTTAAAATTAAATGTTTCAAATTTCGAAGTCCAAATTTATCGCATTCTGCCTCTTCTAACAGTTTACTAATAGTAATCTTCGAATCTTTCAAATTTTCTTTTACATAAACAGTAAGAACTTCTTTATTTAGTTTTTCAAACGCAACAACATCAGTAAATCTTCCTAAAAATTCTTTCGAAAACACTTCTTTTAAAGCATCATTATTTGGTTTAGTAAACCCGACTCCTTCTCCATTTACAACATTACTTGTCATAAAAATCATTGTATGTTTAAAATCAATTTTTTCACCATGAGCATTAGTAACAAAACCTTCATCCAATATTTGTAAAAATAAATTTAAAACTCTAGGATGTGCTTTTTCAATTTCATCCACTAGTATAATAGAATAAGGATGATCCATTACGCTACGAAAAATATAATCATCATCGTACCCAACATATCCAGCACTTACTCCAATCAACTTATTTACGGAAGTATCTAAATTGTATTCACTCATATCAAGACGAAGCAATTTACTATTTTTAATACTATTCGCAATCGTTTTTACACTCTCTGTTTTCCCTACACCACTTGGTCCAACCAATAATATAGAAAGAGGTTTACTATAACCATTTAACTTTAACCAAATCGCTTGGAGCATCTTTTTCACTGCTTTTTCCTGTCCCATAATCTTTTCTTCTAAATTCTTTTTTATTCCTTGAAACAAAGCTTTTTTATCTTCTAACAAAGGAATACTTGTTTTTCTAGCAATGGTATCCATAATATCTGCATACGTAATAGAATCTTCTTGATTACTAATAATTGTTTTTATTTGTAAAGTAAGTAAATTTTCTTGCTGTTTACATAAAGAAGCCTGTTCATAATTATCTTCATAAATAAATTTTTCTTTTTGCTTCTTAATCATATTCAACTGTTTATTAAGGGCATCCAATTCCTCAAATTGAATTGTTTTAATTTTCTTACTTGCACAAATCAAATCCAACAAATCAATACACTTATCAGGATTACTTTTGCTAGGCATATACTTATTCGCAAGAGTCACAATATCACTAATATTTTGTTCACTAATAGTAATTCCATGATGTTCTTCGTATTCTTGTTTAATACCCATTAAAATTAATTTTGTCTTCTCTTCTTCAGGCTCCTCAACTTGAATAGTAAAAAATCTTCTTTCCAAAGCTTTATCTTTAAATATCGTTTTATAATACTCATCCGTAGTAGTTGCACCAATACATTTAATCTCTCCACGAGCAAGATAAGGTTTTAATATATCAGCAGCATTAATAGCGCCTTCTGCACCACCAGCATTAACCATCGTGTGAATTTCATCAATAAACAAAATAATATTTTTATTTTCTATAAGTTCTTTAATAATCTTTGTAAGACGTTCCTCAAACTCTCCTCGGTACTTTGTACCAGAAACCAAAGAACCCATTTCTAAACTAACAATGGTTTTATTTAATAATTCTTGAGGAACTACACCATGATTAATTCGTCTTGCAAGTTCTTCAACAATTGCAGTTTTTCCAACCCCAGCACGCCCCAAAAGCAAAGGATTACTCTTTTTCTTGCGTAAAAGTGCCTCAATCATACTTGAAATTTCTTCTTCCCTTCCAATGACTTTCTCAGTATCAACAACACTTTTATTCAAATTAGTACCAATCTCAAAAATCTCCAACTTATCAGATTTATTCGAAACTAAATTCACCTTTAATTCGTCATACAAAGCATCTAAATCTATATCAAGTCCAAGCAAAATTCGAATAGCAATTCCTTCTCCTTCTTCAAGTAATGAAAGAAACAAATGACGTTCTGTTACTTTCCCATTGTTTGTATCAACGGCATCATTCGTAGCATTTTCTATCACTCTTTTTAAAAGAGGAGTATACAAAACAAAATCGGTATCTTTATTCGACATACCAACAATGTTAATAAGTTCCTTTTTAAAGACATCAAAAGAGATGCCATACATTCTTAACTTTCGACTAACTTCGTTTTCTTCTTCAAGGATTGCAAGAAGTAAATGTTCACTTCCTACATAAGGATGTCTAAATTCTTTCCTAAAACCTTCTGCTTTTTTAAACAACTTTGCTATTTCTATTCCATAATGATCAAACATGATTATCCTCCTAAAACATTCTATGTACATATTGTTCACTTTAGAATGGATTTATACAAAAAAATCTTAAAAGTGTCTACTTTCAAGATTCATTAACTATTCATTCTATATCTCTTATATTGGTATCATCAACCGATGCGATAAGGATTATTTATACTTCCGTCTCCACTTGTATATTGAACACTAGATTTCAAATAAAAGGTTGGACGCACTCCCATATATCTTGATTGAGAAACACCATGATATAAAGAAGGATAACCACCAGGCAAAATTAACCAAGCAAACACGTACCCAGAATCCGTATGACTCGCTTCTGGAGTCATGGTCCATTCATAGTACTGGTTCTCTAAATTGTACAACCATGCCCTACTTTTATATTCTTCTCTATTTTGATAAATAGACTGAGTTTTCCATAAAGAACTATCTCCCACTTCCATAGAATATCCATAATCGGATAAATACATCAATCCAATATTGGAAATAGTAAATAAAGCACCCTGGCTATTTCCTGGAACATTTCCTCTTTCAGAAATATAATATCCATCAGTGGTATTTTCTGTATAATTTCTATATAAAGCGCCGCCCAAATACCATTTTGTCAATCCAATATATTTTTGATATTCTCCTAAACTAGAATAATATTCTCCATTTAATATTCCTTTTAATGTACTAGCTTCCCATTTATTATTATTCTCATTGTTCCAAATATAACCTTTTCCGCCTAAAGCAGTTGATGAATTTACTGAAGTTTCACCTGCCCAAGAATTTGCTTTAATTAACTTCACCCGATTCTCATATTCTCCATTTTCACTAGATTGAGTAGGCAAAACACCTATAATTCGATATAAATTATCTTCTGTACATTCATTTCCTTCACATCCAAAATAGACATAATTATTTGGGTTAGATCCAACATATCGATAATCTTCTAATGCTGTGGTCTGTTCTGTTGCTTCATGATCTACTTTTACAATAGAAGTATCTTGATTGCTTTTATTTATTAAATAATCACTAAAATTCTCTGTATTCAAAGATATCTTATACGGATTATCTATAGAACCATTGCCACTTTTATACATTACATCTTCTTTTAAATAAAAGGTTGGTCGAACTCCCCACACAAAGCTCGAGTCAGACACATAATTGTCGTAGCACAAATACCCAGCAGGATACAGATACCACGCACGGACACGGCTGTTGCCACTCTCGGGAGTCATTGTCCATTCATAATACTTACTTTCTAGGTTATATAACCATGCATCAGATACATACTTTCCAGAATTATTATATACACTTTCTTCTCGGTATCCATTTCCTATACTATAGCCATAATCACTTGGATACATTAAGCCTATATTTCCAATGAAATTTGTTTCTCCCCCACTATATCCTTTGGTATTACTTCTTTCTATGTTATAAAACTCATCTGGGGTATAAGTAGTATAACTGTCATAATGAGGTGCTCCTAAGTACCATTTGGCTTGCTCTATATACCCTTGATATTCTCCTAAGCTATTCCAATACACTCCATTTAATACTCTACTTTGTAATGTACTTGTTTGCCACTGATTGCTCGCACTACTATTCCATTGATACCCTTTTCCACTTCCTCCACCTGCGGGATAGGTCGCATTGGTATCTTTTAATAAACCACTTTCTTCTTCTATATAATAGTTTGCTTTAATAAGTTTTACACGATTTTTATATTCTCCACTTTCAGTTGATTGAGTAGGTAGGACTCCAATCACTCGGTATAAATTGTCTTCTGTACAATTGTCACTACAACCAAAATAAACATAGTTATTTGGATTTGCTCCAACATAACGATAATCTGTCAAAGCTGAAGTCTGATCGGTTTCATCATGATTCAATTGCTCTATAGAAGTATCTGTTTTACTTTTATTAATTAAATATTCTGAAAAAGTGTTAGAAGCAATTTGAATTAAACTAGACGTTACACTTATTTTTCCTATCCATTCTTTATTCATTGTAGGATCATCAATCGTTACACTTTCATCCATCCATATTTTTAAAGAATAGGTTACACTTTCTTTTGCATTTAAAACCCCTGTAGTTAAAGCCCTTGCCTCATTTGCTGTATAATCACTTTTTTTATAAGTTGGATCCACACTTTGATAATCAGTTAACCTTTTCTTACCTTCTCCATTAAAATTCATAGAAAGATATTGACTAGAAAGCTGATTTTCACCTAAATCCATAATTTCTAAATTTACACTATATTCTGAACTATTATTACAAACATTCTTTATCTTAAATGAATAAGGTGTTAAAAGATTTGCTTCTGCATCTGTAATTGGATAAGCTTTTTCTAGATTAATAGCGCTGTTATTTACGTCTTCTATTTCCAAACTTAAGCAATCACTTGTTATTTTATTTATACTTTGTTGCACTGCTGTACTTGTCCACCACGCATAACTTACTCCAACAATTAATAAAATAATACTGAAAATTCCTATACCAATCAATATTTTTTTCTTTTTTTCAGACTGTTTTAAATTTACATTTTCCTTTTCTCTTTTTTTCATAAAATACTTCCTTTCTGTTATTCTACTAAAATACTATATTACTCCGTTCCATGATTCATGGGTTGGTTTATTGGCTGGACAATTGTAAAACATTGCTCCTAAAGTTGCTCCTTCTTTGTATACAAAGTTTTCTCCATATTGAACAGATGTTAACCTAGAACAATTCCCAAACATTCCATATACACCAGCAAATCTGGTTACATTTCGTGTATCAAAACCACTTAAATCCAATGTTTTTAAATTAGAGCAATTCCAAAACATTGATCCCATATCTATTACGTTACCAGTATTAAAACTATTTAGATCTAAATTTGTTAAATTAGAACAACCATAAAACATTTGAGACATAGCGGTAACTTGACTTGTATCAAAATGACTTAAGTCTAAATCAGTTAAACTATTACAATTATAAAACATTGATCCTATATCTATTACGTTACCAGTATTAAAACTATTTAGATCTAAATTTGTTAAATTAGAACAACCATAAAACATTTGAGACATAGTGGTAACTTGACTTGTATCGAAATGAGTTAAGTCTAAATCAGTTAAACTATTACAATTATAAAACATATTTCTCATGTTTGTTACTTGACTTGTATTAAAACTACTCAAATCTAAGCTTGTTAAATTATTGCACCCTTGGAACATCCAACTCATATTTGTCACATTAGAAGTATCCAATACATGAATATTTTCTATCTCTTTTAAACTTGTAAAAGAAGAAAACATTCCACTACTATTTGGATTGGCTTTGATTCCACCTCGACCTTGAATGTATACTATATAATCTTTTGCTTCTTCTGTACTATTTTCTGTCTCTACTAAATATGCCATTATACTTTTATTTTTTGTTTCTGATACATCAAATATGAATTCTTCACTTGTCACTTTTGGATCCAATTGATCTTCAAATACGATTTTACTTATATTTTCTCTATATCCATCTTGCCAAAAAGCAGTAGCAGTATTACCTTTTGCCATAAGGGTTTCTTTTGGTTCTGTGATACTTGCTGTTACACTAATCTTTGCTAAAAACTCTTTATTCATTACGGGATCATTGATCGTTACACTCTCATC
Source organism: uncultured Mycoplasmatota bacterium (assembly GCA_947649365.1). Lineage (GTDB taxonomy): Bacteria > Bacillota_I > Bacilli_A > RF39 > UBA660 > MGBC108787. The sequence continues at coordinate 19,591 of CANSRH010000015.1, forward strand.
TATCCATACTCTTAATGCATACGTTTGCTCACTTTGTCCTTCTAATTCTCTTCTTTTTAAAATACTTCTTGCATCATTGGCATCTTTAAAGGTTGGTTCTATACTTTCTTGACTCCCCAATTTCTTTTTTCCACCATTGTCTATACTTACACTTACATATTGTGTTGCTAATTGTTTTTCTCCTAAGTTTAGAATTTCTAAATTCACATCGTATTTGATTAAAGAGTCACAAGTATTTTTGATTGTAAACTCGTAAGGGATCAATTCTTTTGCTTCTTTATCTCGCAATGGATATGCATTTTCTAAATGAATGGCTTCTGTTTTATCAATCAGTTCTATTTTTAAACAATCGCTTGTTATTTTATTTATACTTTCTTGGCTTGTTGTTGCAACCCATAATGCATAACTAACCCCTATAAGAATTCCCACAAGAAGTACTATTCCTACAACAAGCAAAAGTACTTTCTTTCGATTTTTCTTCATACAATGCAACCTCTATTCTCAATATTTGCATGACTAGAACTCTAGTCTTCTACAATCCAATTATAAATCAATTCGCACAATATAGCAACTTTAAATCTTAAAAATAGATAGACTTAAATTACAATTTAGTTATAACAAATCCAACTTGCAAAAAATGTAGAAAGATAGGAACGAAATTTCGCATAATATAGCAATATTAAAATATTTCCAAAATTTACCATGAGAAAATGAACTCGGTGAAAAAAATGGTAAATATTGGCGATCGTTTAAAATACATTCGGGAAACCTACGACTTAAGTCAAAAAGACTTAGCGACTATTTTAGGAATTGAAAAATCTTCAATATCTCATTATGAAAAGAATGATCGAACAATTCCTATCGAACACCTAATAAAATTTAGCGATTACTTAAATTTATCCATTGATTATATCTTTGGTCTAACAGATATTAAATGTTATGAAGACCAAATAGAAAAATACAATATAAACCAAATGGCAGAAAGAATAAAAATAATTGGAAAAGAACAACACTTAACAAATGTTGCTTTTGCAAAAATTATAAATAGTTGTGAATCTAACATTAGAAACTACAAAAATGGAAAATATTTAATATTAACAACTTTTGCCCTACAAATAGCTTCTACCTTAAATTATTCGATTGACTGGATACTAGGAAAAACAAATCAAAAACAAATTATCCAAAAAAGAAAACTAGTTACCACTTATTTTACAATATAGCACTTCAAATAACATATAATTCAAAAAAGATATAAAAATAATTGATTTTCTGGGAGTGATAGAGTATATTTAAATGTATTTTTTGACACATTTTTTTACCATTTACAATTTTTTATTTTTTTTCTTGATACAATATACAGCAAAAATGGAAAACAAAAAAGAACTAAAATTATAATCATATTTTTAATTCTTCAATGTTCCAATAGATACAACGTAAACGCCATCTTCTCTCTTATAAGAATAATTCGCTCCAGTTAAAACAGCTAAAAATGCAGGTTCTCCACATTTTTTAATGTCAACACGATTTTTAAATTTCAAAAGATTATTAGCAGCTTCATCAATATATCCAGCTCCCAGTTTTATTTCCACTGCTCCCCATTTTCCACTACTTGTTCTAAGTATAGCATCTACTTCAAAATCTTGTTCGTCACGATAAAAAGTTATATCTCCACCATAGCTTCCAGTATATATTTTTAAATCCCTCATACAAAGTGATTCAAATAAAAGTCCAAAAGTATTTAAATCTTTAATTAAATCATTTGGTTTCATCTCAAGTATCGCTGTTGCAATAGACGGATCAACAAAATATTTTTTTGGTTTTATACGAAGAGCATATTTACTTCTAAAATTTAAATTAGTAGCATGAACATCTTCAATAACAAATAGTTTTTCTAGTGTATTTAAATAGTCTGTTAAAGTTGGCCTAGAAATATCTATATCAAAATTGTTTTTAACATCGCCTTCTATCGTTGAAGTAGCAACTTGTGTGGAAATATTTCTTGCGAGACTTCGTAAAACATTTTGCATTTTTTCTGGATTTCTTTCTACTCCATCTATTTTTTTTACTTCTTCATGTACTAACGATTTAACATATTCCTTAGCAAACCTATACCTAGCATCACTTTTCACTTCAATGGATGCAGGCCACCCACCTCTAACTATAATACATGCTAAATCTTCTAAGGATAATTTTGAAACTCCCAAAATATCTTTGCCAGCTAATATATCACTAAATGACACCTCTCCTGTAGATTCTCTCGATTCATATAGACTCATTGGACGCATTATTACTCTCGATATTCTACCAGTTCCAGTATGCATCGTTTCACCCTCACTTGGCTTTGCAGATCCTGTAAGAATATATTGTCCCTTTTTTCCCGAATGATCAACATCTGTTCTAATTGAATCCCATACAACAGGATACATTTGCCACTCATCAAACATTCTTGGTTTTTCGCCATTCAAAAATAATGAAGGCTTAGTATTTTTTATTTCTTCATATTCTTGTTTTCTATCTGGATTTTGGAATTCAATGAAACTTTTCGCATGATAAAAACCCGTAGTAGATTTTCCACACCATTTGCATCCTTCTATAAGTACCGCCCCCATAATTTCCATAAGTTCATCAATTTCTGAGTCAACAATTCTTGGTAAATAGCTCATAGCATTTCTCCTCTTTTGTAAAAAAATTATATCATCATTTTACAAAAAAAGCAAATTTAATTTTACAAAAAAAGTTATTTTTATTTTACATTTTAAGGAAAAATTAGTTTACATTTCAAGTAATTTTGGTTTTTATAAAAGTGTTATAAAAAAATTTTAACTTTAACATTTTTTGCAAAAAAAAATCAGTTTATTTCTAAACCAATTCTAATCTCACTTCTAAAGCATCGTCGCCGATTCTTTCTTTCAATTTAATAATTCTCGTATATCCACCATTACGTGTTTCATAACGCTTAGCAAGTTCATTAAAAACTTTATCCACACAATCCTTGTTGTTATAAACAAATGCAAGTGCTTTTCTACGAGACACCAAAGTACCACGTTTTCCATAAGTAATTAACTTATCAACAAACTTGCGAACTTCTTTTGCTTTTGCTTCTGTTGTAACAATACCCTCATTTAGAATTACTTCAACAGCTTGTGTAGCAAAAATACTATGTCTTTGTCTTGTTTCTCTTCCTAATTTTCTATATGCCATGATTTACCTCCTTAATCTTTAAACTTAAGTCCCATTTCTGCAACTTTATCAAGAACTTCTTTAAGCGACTTCTTGCCCAAGTTACGGATTTTAGTAACTTCCACTTCTTTTTTCGAAATTAAATCTTGAACCGTATGAATACCAGCTCTTTTTAAACAATTATATGCTCTTACAGAAAACTCAATCTCTTCAATAGGTGTTTCAAGTGTTTTTGTAATCGTATCTACTTTTTTCTCTGCCATCAATCCTGAAATATCACTAATAGAATTTAAATCAGCAACGATAGAGAAATGTTCAATCAAAATCTTAGCAGAAAGAGCCATACATTCTTCTGGAGTAATACTTCCATTGGTAGTAACGCGCATAATAAGTTTATCATAATTTTCACTATGACCAACACGAGCACTTTCTGTCTCATAAGCTACTTTTTCAACAGGAGAATACAAAGAATCAATGGCAATCACACCAACTTTTTTACTATCAAGTAAAGCTTGGTTTTCTTTAGAATCAACGTATCCTTTTCCATTCGATACAGTCATTTCCATATCGATTTTTCCACCCTCAACAAGGTTGCAAATAACTAAATCTTTATTAACAATTTCCAAATCAGCATCACATTCAATTTCTCCTGCTAATACTGGTCCTGGTGTAGATTTAGAAATACGAATGATCTTATTTTCATCAGTATGATTTTTAAGTACTACACTCTTTAAATTAAGAATAATACTTGTAACATCTTCATAAACACCTTCAATTTTTTGGAATTCATGAAGTACTCCATCAATTTTAACACTAGTAATCGCACAACCTGGTAAACTAGAAAGCATAATTCTTCGTAAAGCATTACCGATTGTTGTACCAAATCCTCTTTCCAATGGCTCTAAGACAAACTCACCGTAATGAGAGTCATTTGCATATTCTGTTATTTTGTATTCTGGTTTTTCAAATTTAATCATATTTAACTCTTCCTTTCATTCATTAATTTCTAGGACGTTTTGGTGGACGACATCCATTATGAGGTACTGGAGTACTATCCGAAATACTTCTAACTTCTAGTCCAACCGCTTGTAATGAACGAATGGCTGTTTCTCTACCAGAACCTAATCCCTTGACATCTACATCAACAACTTTTACACCGCAATCTTTAGCAGCCTTACCAGCTGCCTCAGCAGCTACACCTGCAGCATAAGGAGTTTTCTTTTTACTTCCTTTGTATCCAATCGTTCCACTAGATGCCCATGTAATTACATTTCCCATAGTATCTGTAAATGTAACGATTGTATTATTATAAGTAGAATGAATATGAACAACAGCTTCTGGAATATTCTTCTTAACTTTTCTTTTTCTTCTGTTATATGCCATGATTTACCTCCTATTTACCTACTTTTTTCTTATTTGCTACTACTTTACCTTTACCCTTACGAGTACGAGCATTTCTACTTGTTCTTTGTCCACGAACAGGCAATCCTTTTTTATGTCTTACTCCTTGGTAGCAATTAATTTCCATTTTATTTTTAATAGACATTTGTACTTCACGACGTAAATCACCTTCAACATCGTACTTATCAATTTCTTTACGTAATGCTGAAATCTCATCATCGGTTAAATCTTTAATTTTTTTTGTTGGATCAACTTTTGCAGATTCACAAAGTGTAGTAGCTAAACTTCTACCAATACCATAAATCGCAGTAAGTCCTATACAAACATGTTTTTCATTCGGTAACTCAATATTCTTAATTCTTGCCATAAAATCCTCCTATTTCCCTTGTGTTTGTTTGTGTTTAGGGTTTTCACAAATAATCATATTTTTTCCTTTTCTTTTAATTTTTTTACACTTATTACAAATTTTTTTAACTGAAGCTCTAACTTTCATAATTTTATACCTCCATTATCTTTTATTCCATGTTATGCGCCCACGTGTTAAGTCGTAAGGCGAAAGTTCGATTGTTACTGTATCACCTGGTAGAATACGTATCATATGAACGCGCATTTTACCAGAAACGTAGGCTTCTACAGTATGACCATTAGGTAATTCGACTATGTAATCTCCGCCTTTTACCACATCAACTACTTTACCTTCTACTTCAATTTTATCACTTTTTGGTTGTGATACATTTGTTTTTGAAGTCTTATTCATATTTTTCTTATTCATATTTTTTTTCGCCATATTTTATTCTCCTGTTAAAATTTCATATCCATCGTCTGTTACTAAAACAGTATTCTCATAATGAGCCGATGGACTACCATCTTCTGTAACGATAACCCAATCATCTTGATCTGTCATACAGACATTCTTACTCCCTAAAGTAAGCATTGGTTCAATTGCGATTGTCATACCAGATTTCAAAGTAAGACCTGTTCCAGAAACTCCATAATTTGGAACATCTGGTTCCTCATGAATACTAGTCCCAATCCCATGACCGACTAAATCTTCAACAACTCCTAAACCTTTACTATGTGCAAAATCAGAAATTGCTTGACTTATGTCCCCTATTTTAGCACCACTTCGAACTTTACTCAAGCCCTCATAAAAGGCAAGACGTGTAGTTTCTACCAAATCATTGATTTCCTTAGAAACACTACCAACAATATACGTTCTTGCTGCATCACTATGATATCCCTTATAGTCGACACACAAATCGATAGAAACGACATCTCCATCTTTTAGTCTTCGATTCGTTGGAATTCCGTGTACTACTTCATCATTAATCGATACACAAATACTTTTAGGATAGCCCTCATAGCCAAGTTCAGAAGGAACACAATCGTTCTTAACAATAAAATCATGAGCGATTTTATCAAGTTCTTCTGTTCTTACTCCTACACGTATATGTTTTTTTATTTCTTCATGAGTTAAATAATTAATATGTCCTGCATGTCGCATAAGTTCAATTTCGCGTTCACTTTTAATACTAATCATTGGTATCCTCTTCTAATATAGAATGCATAGCATTTATTAAATCTTCTGGACGCATAGAACCATCCAAAATTTTTAGTTTTCCCTTAGTTTCATAAAAGTGGATAAGTGGTTGTGTTACCTCTTCATACGTCTTAAATCGTTCTTGAAAAGTTTCTAACGAATCATCACTTCTTTGTATCAACTTTGTATGACACTTATCACAAAGTGCTTCTTCATGAGGAGCAAATAAAGGAAAATAAATATTATAACTGGACTTACAAGTCTCACAAACTCTTCGTCCCACAACTCTTTTTTCAAGAAGTTCTTTTGCTACATCAATGTGAATAACTACATAATTCTCTAAACTCAATTCAGAAAATAGCGTTTCTAAATAATGAGCTTGTTCCAAATTTCTAGGCATTCCATCTAAAACAAAAGGTTTATCCTTAATTTTCAAAAGTTCTTCACGAAACAAAGGTAAAACAATGTCATCACCAATAAAAGTACCTGACCTTAAAAGTTCCCTTATCCTTATTCCCTGTTCCGTATCTTCCCTGGAAACTCTCCTCAAAATATCACCAGTAGATAAATGGGCATATCCCTTATTTTCTACTAGATAATCACTTAAAGTTCCCTTGCCTGCGGCAGGAGGAGCGATAAAGATAACATTTCGCATTATCTTGCTCGTCTCCTTTTTTTATAACTTCTGGTAACAAGACCACTCTCAATTTGTTTATAAGTTTCAATAGCGACACCTACAACAATTAAAATACCTGTTCCTCCAATGGTAACACTACTAGGTAAACTAGAAATATTTGCCATTAAAATAGGAAGTCCAGACAAAATAACCAAGAAAATAGAGCCCACAATTGTTAACTTACCTAACGAATTACCAATATATTTGGATGTATCCACACCAGGACGAACCCCTGGAATATATCCTCCACGCTTATTCAAATCTTTACTCATCTCTTCAGGATTCATCATCATAAACGTATAAACATATCCAAAGAATAAAATAAGTAAAATATAAAGAACAAATCCAGTAGGAGTGGTATACACAATATATTTATTAATAAAATCGATAGCACCTTGATGTTTCAAAAGACCTGCAACAGTAGAAGGAATAGTCAAAACAATGGAAGCAAAGATAACGGGAATAACTCCTGCGCTATTAATCTTTATTGGTAAAAAAGAACTTTGCGCCCCATACGCACTAGTCGTATGATTGGCATATTGAATGGGTATTCTTCTCTCTGCAAGTGTGACCCATATAATTCCCACTAACACTAAGAAATAAACAAACAAGAACAATAGGAACAAACCTATACCAAGAGCCATCGAATAAGTTCCTGCGGTAACAAACGCATCATATGCACCGACAAAGATAGCTGGCATACTTTGTGTAATACCTGCCATAATTAAGAGCGATGAACCATTTCCGATTCCTTTCAAAGTAATCTGGTCTCCTAACCATAAAAGGAAAGAAGTACCAGCAGTCATAACCAAAGATGTTTTTAGCATAACCATAACATCATTGGTATTCAAATAGAATATGGAAATAACATACGCTTGTACGAACGCAAATAAAACTGCTAAATAACGATTAATTTTATTAATCTTTTGTCTTCCTACATAACCTTGTTCTTTCAATTCCTTAAAATAAGGAATAATATCCATTTGTAACAACTGCGTAATAATCGAAGCAGTAATATATGGACTAACACCCAAAGCAAATATAGAAAAACTACGAAGTCCTCCACCACTCATTAAGTTAAATATTTCTAAAAAACCTAACTCTTCATAAAGAACACTTGCCCAAGGAATCGTAATTCCTGTTCCTAAACAGAAAATTCCTAAAGCAAAAAGGGTGAAATAAATTCTTTTTCGTAAGTCTTTGTTTTCGCGAGCAAAAAGTTTTGCTACTAGACTTTTCATTAAATCACCTCAGTTTTGCCACCAGCAGTTTCAATAGCTTGAATAGCACTTTGTGAAAAACGATGTGCTTTAACAGTCAACTTTTTCTCTAGAGTACCATTTGCTAAAACTTTGATACCAGAAAGTTGTTTTTTTATGATTCCTCTTTCTTTTAATATTTCAGGTGTTACCACATCACCATCATTAAAATAAGTATTTAAATCACTTAAATTAATAGTTGCATATTTGGTTTCAAATTGTTTATTATTGAACCCACGCTTTGGTAATCTTCTATACAAAGGAGATTGACCACCTTGGAACCAAGCAGAAATACTTGCTCCACTTCTAGACTTTTGTCCTTTTTGTCCATGTCCACTTGTTTTACCAAGTCCAGAACCAGGTCCACGACCAACAATTTTTTTAGACTTCATTTCTTTTGATTTTGGTAAATTTTCTAACTTCATATTATAACTCCTCTACTTTCTTACCACGAAGAGCAGCTATCTTAGCAGGAGTTCTTTCACTCTTTAAAGCTTCTAAAGTAGCTTTAGCTACATTAATTTTTGTATTAGAACCTAAGGATTTAGAAATAACATCTTTAACTCCAGCAAGTTCTAGTACACTACGAGCAGCACCACCAGCAATAACTCCAGTACCTTTTTGAGCAGGTTTAATCAAAACATTTGCTCTTCCTACTTTTCCGATGGCTTCATGAGGAATTGTTCTACCATCTATAAGTGCAACCTTAGTAACATTCTTATTTGCCATCATACTAGCTTTAGCAATAGCAGCAGGAACTTCATTTGCTTTTCCAGTTCCAATACCTACTAAACCTTTACGGTTTCCAACAACAACAGTTGCTGAGAAACGGAAATGACGTCCACCCTTAGTAACTTTAGTAACACGTCCGATAGAGATTACTTTTTCTTCCAAAAGTTTCTTTCTATCTTTATTTTCCATTCTTGGCTTTCTGTCTTGTACTTTTTTTGTTTCTTTATTATTATTTTCTGTTTGCATGACGACCTCCTTAGAATTCCAATCCATTTTCACGAGCAGCTTCTGCTAAAGCTTGCACGCGTCCATGATAAAGGTTTCCTCCTCTATCAAAAACAACTTTACTAATTTTTGCACTTTTACACTTTTCTGCAATATCTTTTCCTACTAAAGTAGCAGCTTCTACGTTTCCACCATTTTTAAGATGCAAAGCAATAGAAGAAGAAGAGGCAAGTGTAGTACCAGTAGTATCATCAATCACTTGAACAAAAATTCCATTATTGGAACGAAAAACGTTTAATCTAGGACATTCACGTGTTCCACTTAAAGACTTACGAATACGAGCATGTCTTCTTTTACGCATATCGTTTTTTGATTCTTTTTTTATCATATCTTATCTCCTCCCTAAGCTGCCTTTTTACCTTCTTTACGACGAACATATTCATTTTTATAACGAATTCCTTTACCTTTATAAGGTTCAGGTGTACGTATTTTACGAATATTCGCTGCAAATTCAGTAACTTTTTGTTTATCAATTCCACTAATTGTAATCTCTGTATTATTAACTAATTCAGCTTTTAATCCTTCTGGAACGATTACTTCTACTGGATGAGAATATCCAGCATTCACAACAATTTTATTTCCTTGTACATTAAATCTGTACCCTACACCAACAGCTTCTAATCCTTTAGAAAAACCTTCATGAACACCAATAATCATATTATTGATTAAAGAGTTTGTCGTACCTTGCATTACATTTGCACGAGGGCTATCGTTAACAACATTCGTAGTAAGAACATTTTCATTCACTTCTACGCGAACAAGATCAGAAGTTGTGAGTTGTAATTCTCCTTTAGGTCCTTTAACAGTAACCAAAGTTTTATCAATGGTAACACTTACACCCTCAGGTATTACTAAATGTCTATTTCCAATTCTACTCATAGGTTATTTCCTTACCAAATATAGGCAAGTACTTCGCCTCCTAATCTTTGTGCTCTTGCTTCTTTATCAGTCATAAGCCCTTTACTTGTTGAAATAATTGCGATACCAAGTCCATTCAACACACGAGGAATTTCAGAGGACTTAGCGTAAACACGAAGACCAGATTTACTAATTCGTTTTAAACCAGTAATAACTCTTTCTTTTTTGTCTCCATATTTCAAATTCAATGTAAGTTTATCTCCAGTAACATTCTTCTCTAAAGAATAATCTGAAATATAACCTTCATTTTTTAGAATCTCAGCGATTCCAACAGTCATTTTTGTTCCAATAACTTCGACTGTATCGTATTTCATTTGATTTGCATTACGAATTCTCGTAAGCATATCAGCTATTTTATCTCCTACCATTTAAAATTCCTCCTTCCTTACCAACTTGATTTCTTAACGCCAGGGATTTGCCCTTTGTTAGCTAATTCTCTAAAACAGATACGACATAATTTGTATTTACGAAGGACACCATGTGGACGTCCACATCTTTCACAACGTGTATATGCACGAACTTTAAACTTTGGTGTTCTTTGTTGTTTTACTTTTAAACTTGTTTTTGCCATACATTCACTCCTTAATTCTTAAAAGGCATTCCGAAGGCTTTTAGTAAGCTTTCTGCTTCCTTATTTGACTTTGCTGTTGTAACGAATACAATATCCATTCCACGAATCTTTAAAACATTATCGTATTCAATTTCAGGAAATATCAATTGTTCTTTAATTCCTAACGTATAATTTCCATGTCCATCAAAAGAATGATTGGAAACTCCTCTAAAATCACGAACACGTGGAAGAGCAACTTTGATTAGCTTTTCCATAAAATTATACATATTTTCATTACGTAAAGTTACCTTTACACCAATCGTTTGACCTTCTCTTAGTTTAAATCCAGCGATGGATTTACGAGCTTTTGTAACCACTGGTTTTTGTCCAGTAATAATCTCTAAATCTTTTAAAGCTGCGTCGATGAATTTATCATCATGACTTCCTTCACCAACACCCATGTTGATAACTATTTTTTCTAATCTTGGAACTTGCATAATTGTTTTGTAACTATGTTCCTTTTTTAAAGAAGGAATAATTTCTTTAGTATATAATTCTTTTAAAGTACTCATATGCATCACCTATTCCTCTTTCTTAGCTTCTTTTGTTTTTTTCTCTTTAGAAGCTTTCTCTTTCTTCGTTGTTTTTTCAGTAGTAATTGTTACATTAGACACATGAATCGGATGAGCGATTTCAATAATGCCACCTTTATCATTTGTGTTCGTAGGTTTTTGGTGTTTATGAACAATATTGATTCCTTCAACAACAACACGATCTTGCTTTTTCAAAGTTTTAATAACGGTTCCCGTTTTTCCTTTGTCTTTTCCAGCAATAACTTTAACATTGTCTCCAACTTTTATTTTCATAGCACACCTCCTATAAAACCTCTGGTGCTAAAGAAACAATTTTTGCAAAATCTTTTTCTCTTAATTCTCTAGCAACAGGTCCAAGAACTCTTGTTCCCACTGGTGTCTTATCTTCTTTAATAATGACACATGCATTATCATCAAATTTAATATAAGAACCATCTTTTCTTTTAACACCTTGTACACTTCTAACAATAACTGCTTTAACTACTTTACCTTTTTTTAAATTGGAATTAGGAATTGCTTTTTTAACAGTTCCCACAACGATATCTCCAATATTTCCAAATTTTCTTGTAGAACCACCTAGTACACGAATAACTAGAAGTTCTCTTGCACCCGTATTATCGGCAACTTTTAATCTTGTTTCTTGTTGAACCATAAAATTACCTCCTACAGAATTACAGCTTCAATTAGAACTTCTACAAGCTCATATCTTTTTGTTTTAGATAATGGTCTTGTACTTCTAATCTTTACTGTATCTCCTTCTTTTGCAGTATTTGCCTCATCATGGGCTGTATATTTTTTACTAGATTTTACTCTCTTTTTATAAAGAGGATGGCTTTTGTAAGTTTCTACTAGCACAGTGATTGTTTTATCGTTTTTACTACTTACAACTTTACCAACCAATTCTTGTCTTTTTTCCATTATTTATCCCCTCCTGTGCTACTATCCATTTCTCTTTCTTTTAAAATAGTTAACATTCTAGCAACATCTTTTTTTAATTCTCTAATTTTAGAAGGTTTTTCAAGCGAACCAGTTGCATTTTTAATACGTAAGTTCAAAAGTTCTTTTTTTGTTTCTTTTACTTTTGTTTCAATTTCTTCGTTTTTTAATTTTCTAATTTCACTAACTTTCACTTGGAACTTCCTCCTTTTTTACGAATTTAGTAGTAACTGGTAATTTATGAGAAGCAAGACGCAATGCTTCACGAGCAATTTCTTCACTTACGCCACTGATTTCAAACATAATTTTTCCTTCTTTAACTACAGCAACCCATTCATCAACGTTACCTTTACCTTTACCTTGACGAGTTTCCAAAGGTTTTTTCGTACGAGGCATATGTGGGAAGATATTGATATATACTTCTCCACCACGTTTCATATAACGAGTCATTGCAATACGAGCTGCTTCAATTTGGCGAGCACTAATCCAATTTCCTTCTTTGGCCATTAAACCATATTCACCAAAATGAAGAGTAGTATTTCCTTTTGCGTGTCCATCATAGGTCCATCTATGTGTTTTTCTATACTTAGTTCTTTTTGGCATCAACATTTTGAACACTCTCCTTTACAGTTTTCTTAGTAGGAAGAATTTCACCTTTGTAGATCCAAACTTTAACACCTATTTTTCCATAAGTTGTATCAGCTTCACTATGAGCATAATCAATATCAGCACGTAGTGTATGAAGTGGAACAGTTCCTTCTGTATATCCTTCTGTACGCGCCATTTCAGCACCTGCAAGACGTCCTGATACAGAAGTTTTAATTCCCTTTGCTCCTGCTTTCATCGTATTACGAAGAGCGCGCTTTTGTGCACTTCGAAATGGAGCACGATTTTCTATTTGTTGTGCGATATTATCCGCTACCAACTTAGCAACCAAATCTGGATTTTTAACTTCTACAATTGAAATGTATACTTCTTCTCCAACATATTTAGATAATGATTTACGTAATTTTTCAATATCTTCTCCACCACGTCCAATGATTACACCAGGCTTAGCAGTATTAATAGTTACTTCACATTTATCTTTTTTTCTTTCAATAACAACTGAGGCAACGGCAGCATCTTTTAAGTTTTTAGAAATATATTTACGAATTTTAATATCTTTGTTCAATGTACTTCCGAAATCTTTTGATTTTGCATACCATTTTGATTCCCAAGTCTTATTGACTCCAAGTCGATATCCTATTGGATTCACCTTTTGTCCCATCTTGCTTACGCCTCCTTACCATCACTAACTTTAACAGTTATGTGACTTGTTCTTTTATCTCTTCTATCAACATTTCCACGACTTGCAAATTTAATTCTTTTATAAACAGGTCCTGGATTAATATAACATTCACTAACAACCAAATCAGATTCATTCGCACCACCATTATGAATAGCATTCGCAACAGCACTTTTAAGCACTTTGCTAATCAAACGACTTGCTTTTGTATTGGTAGTATCTAAAATAGCCTCTGCAGTTTGAACATCTTTTCCACGAATAAGGTCAAGAGTCATTCTTGCTTTTCTTGGTGCAATAATTGCACTTTTATGTATTGCATAATATTCCATTTACTTGCCCTCCTACTTTTGCCCTGCGTGTCCACCGAACTTACGAGTTGCGGCAAACTCTCCTAATTTGTGTCCTACCATTTCTTCTGTTACATATACAGGAATAAATTCTTTCCCATTATGTACTGCAAAAGTATGTCCTACAAAATCAGGAAAAATAGTTGAACGACGAGAATAGGTTTTAATAACTTCTTTTTTATTGCTTTTATTTAGTTCTTGAACCTTTTTTAACAAACGTTCAAAAACATAAGGACCTTTTTTTAAACTTCTTGCCATAATTCCCACCTACTTTTTCTTTCTACTAACGATTAATTTGTTAGAAGCTTTCTTATTTTTTCTTGTCTTATATCCAAGTGCTGGTTTACCCCAAGGAGTCACTGGTGTTTTACGTCCAATTGGAGCACGTCCTTCTCCACCACCATGAGGGTGGTCATTAGGGTTCATAACAGAACCACGGTTGGTAGGCTTAATACCCATATGCCTCTTTCTTCCTGCTTTACCAACATTTACAAGTTCGTAATCTTCATTTCCAACAACACCTATAGTAGCTACACAAGTTCCAAGTATTTTTCTTGTTTCACCAGATTGAAGTCTTACAAGTACGTATTTTCCTTCACGACCAAGTATTTGAGCACTCGCTCCTGCACTACGGCAAATTTCTGCACCTTTTCCTGGTTTTAGTTCGATACAGTGAATAACAGTACCTACAGGAATTGCTTCAAGAGGAAGAGCATTTCCTACTTTGATATCTGCATTTTTTCCACTTTCAATAATCATACCTACAGTTAAATCCTTTGGAGCAATGATATATCTTTTTTCACCATCTTTGTAATGAATAAGAGCAATATTTGCACTACGATTCGGATCGTATTCAATGGTAGCAACACGTCCTGGAACATTTACTTTATTTCTTTTGAAATCAATCACACGATATCTTTGTTTCGCTCCACCACCAATGTGACGAACTGTCATTTTTCCTTGATTATTTCTACCACCTGTTTTGGTTTTTTTAGTAGTTAAGGATTTAAGAGGTTTCGATGTTGTAATTTCTTCATTCGTAAGTGTTGACATTCCTCTACGACCATTTGTCGTTGGTTTGTATTTCTTAATTGCCATAAATATCCTCCTCTACTATAAATCAATCGTTTCGCCGCTCTTAAGCGTTACGATTGCTTTCTTATAAGTTTTTGTCTTTCCAGTATATTTTCCTACTCTTCTATCTTTTGGTTTAGTAACTAAAGTATTAAGTTTTGCTACGTGAACACCAAATTGATTTTCGATAGTTTTCTTAATTTGCGTTTTTGTTGCTCTTTTGTCTACTTTAAAAGTATAAATTCCTTTTTGGGCATTCATAGCACTTTTTTCAGTAACAACTGGAGCAAAAATAATGTCAGGATTAGTCATTCTTTAGTCCCTCCTCTATTTGCTTAACTGCTTCTTCATCGCAAACCAAGTAATCAGCATTTACGATATCATAACAATTAATTTCATCAGCTAGAATTGCATAGGTATAGCCTAAATTTCTAGTTGCCATATAAAGGTTAGCATTGTCATCATGAGTAACAAATAACACTTTACCAACCAAATTCAATGTAGCAAGTACATCTTTAATTTCCTTTGTTTTTAATGTTTCAAGTTCAATGTGGTCTAAAACTACTAAGTTCTTACTTGTATGTTTATAAGTAAGTGCAGTTTTAAGAGCAATTGCTCTTTCTTTCTTATTAATCTTGAAAGTATAATCACGAGGAACAACTCCAAGTGCTACACCTCCACCACGCCAAATAGGTGAACGATTAGAACCAGCTCTTGCACGACCAGTTCCTTTTTGTCTCCATGGTTTTCTTCCTCCACCAGAAACTTCACTACGCGTTTTTGTTTTCGCAGTTCCTTGACGACTTGCATCAAGTTGCAAACGAATCATTTGTTTCAAACAATCATCATTAGTTTCAATATTCCAAACGGAATCACTTATTGTGATGTCTTTAAGTTTTTCACCTTTAATATTTTTAAGTTCAACTTTTGCCATTATTTATCCCTCCAACAAGTGTCCTAATTTTCTTCTGCTGCTGGTGCAGCGTCTTCTGTAGTTTCTTCTGTTGTAGTCTCCTCTACTTGTTCTTCTTGTACGCTTTCCTCTACAGGAGCCTCTACCGTTTCTTCTACTGCATCTACAACAGTTTCTTCATAAGAAATGACTTCAAATTCTTTGATTTTTCCATTTCCTTTAACAGCGGTTTTAATTAAAACTAATGAATTTTTTGGTCCAGGAATATTTCCACTTACTAAAATGTAATTTTCATCACTATTTACTTCCACAATTTGTAAATTTTGAATTGTAATAGTTTCTGCACCCATATGTCCTGGTAATTTTTTACCCTTTAAAACTCTTTTTGGTAACATTGTACCCATAGATCCAGGTCCTCTATGATAATGAGACCCATGACCCATTGGACCACGATTTTGATTGTGTCTTTTAATAACACCTTGGAACCCTTTTCCTTTAGAAGTTCCTGTTACATCCACACACTCACCAACTTCAAATACATCTGCTTTTAATGTTTGTCCAACAGTGTATTCTCCATCCACATTTCTTAACTCTTTTAAGAAGCGCTTAGGCATTGTTCCTGCTTTTTTAGCATGTCCGATTGCTTGTTTAGAAGCATTTTTTTCTTTTTTGTCTACTACGCCAAGTTGAATAGCACTGTATCCATCCGTTTCTACTGTTTTTACTTGCATAACAACATTAGGTGTAACTTCAACAACAGTAACAGGAATTAACTTTCCATCTTTTGTGAATACTTGAGTCATTCCGACCTTGCGTCCTAAGATTCCTTTCATATTTTCTTTCCTTCCTTATTATTATAATTTGATATCGATGTCTACTCCACTTGGAATATCTAAGTGAGTCAAAGCATCAACAATTTCTTTACTAGGTTCTAGAATATCGATAAGTCTCTTATGAGTACGACTTTCGAATTGTTCTCTTGAATCTTTGTATTTATGCACCGCTCTTAATACAGTAACTTTTTCAATTTCTGTAGGAAGAGGAATTGGTCCACTTACCTTTCCGCCTAGTCTTTTTACGGTTTCTACAATTTTACCAGCTGATAAATCCAATATTTTATTGTCATAAGCTCTCAAATTGATACGTACTTTGTTTTTTGACATATTCTTATGTGTCTCCTTTCGCCTATATCTAGTATAGACTAGCTCCGTACAAATTCCCTAAAGCACTAGTTATTGTTTTACAACTCTACCTAGTGTATCAGCAACCTCGCACATCCAAGCTGTCATACAGATTTCATTCTAACACTATATCCTATGAATTGCAAGAAAAAAATTACACAAAAACCCATAAAATCGACAAAAAAAAAGAAGTAAACATTACTTCTCACAAAGATAATCCATAGATTTAAGATATTCAATATAAGCATTTATATCTTTTTCAAGATCAGATAAATAAACATAATCCCATGATACAGTATGTGTTAATGCCACGTGATCTTTAGTTACAACATTAGGAACATTCTGTTTGGCAAACGTTTCAAAAAGATTCGAGTTTTCAAAATGCTCTTGATCCATAAAATAAAGAACTATTTTTCTTTCACCCTCCAAAACTTTCTTGTCTTTCAAAGAATAAACAAATTGATATTGCTCTTCAAAAGACTCCACTCCATTGCTTTGCTTTTCTTTTTTACAAAAATAAGAAATGTTTTTATCCTCTGGTAGAGAACTTTTTTTGTTCTTATCCAAAAAGAAAGAAAGAAAACAAATTGCAAGAACAATAAAAAGGATTAGACCAAAAACACAAAGAATATACTTTCGATTGTTATTTTTTTTCATACTTTTCTCCTATCCACAAGAAACACATAATTCATGTCCAGCATCAATACCAGGTCCTCCTGTTCCACCGCACCATACCAAGGTAGGATTATCACATCCTCCGCCACTATCTCCAGAGCCCCCTCCGTCACCACCACTAGGTGGCTTTGGACAAGAATGTGTATTACAACTACTGGTCTGGGTAGAACTTGAACATAGAAAACCACTACCAAAAGTACTATAGTAATAAATAGAACGAGACTGATGTCCTCCACCACAAGAAGCGCTACAGCCACTCCAACCACCATAGGAAGGACTTGTTGCTGTACATTTATCAACATATACATTGATTACTCTGTCGCTACATTCTCCTGTTTCATTACAAATCTTACTACAATCTGTAGTATTTCCCGCTTGGTCACTTATCACATAATTAAAAATATCCGTTTTTGTATTGGTTGAGTAGGTTTTACTAATGCTTCCCTGTCCTTCTTCTAAAACACAACCACTACCTCCTTCGTCAGAACATCCTAATGAAATGGTTCGATTAGAAGTGGTCCAAGAAGTAGATTCCCCACTGAATACACAAGTAGGTGGTACGTTATCTATTTTTTCTACTGTAAACGTTTTGGTACTAACATCTTCACTCACATTTCCAGCACGATCTTTTACACAAATATAATATGTACCTTCTTCCGAAATGGCTTGTTGAAAAATATTGTCTTCCTCTTCTATATAATTTGCATGAACACAATCATTATTCTTTCCTATAGAATAACCATAAATCCCTGATCCATTTCCATCGGTTGCTTTAATAGTTACATTTTTACGATTGGCCCATTCGTGTTCTTTTTCAATTGAAATTTCACTATCATAAATTATAGGCCTTTGCTTATCTATTTTTACTTCCTTAGAAGCTTGATAAATGGTTCCATTTCTTAATCGCATCTCTACAAAATAAGTAGAATGAATAATTTGTTCGGCTTCTACTTTATAACCATACGCATTGGTTTGAATTTCATCTACATTGGATCTCCATTTAATACCTATGACTTCATTTTTATCGATTTTTGGATCAGTAATCACTGCCTCTAAATAAACATTGGTTCTTACCCAAGCCGATTCTTCTATTTCCTCTCCTTTTTCTTCATTTTCATTCATCGAAAAAGCTTTCAATTCCAAAAACATATTCTCATTTTTTAAGCCTTCAAAATCACAGATTTCTTTTTCTTTGTCATCTACATAATTCCCATAAAGGTCATTTACTTCCTTGGTGATATAAACGACTTTACAATTCATATACTCTCCATTAATAGGATTGATAACATGTCCCTCTTCATCATCTGCTAAGAGAAGTCCTTCTTTTACTAATTGATCCACATTCGTATGCAAATTACCAGTCTTATTTGCATATTCCACTGCTTTTGTTTCAATATAACTTACTTTATTATCAAAAGAAGTTTGTTTCATTTTCTGTCTCACGAAACGATACCCGTTAGTTGCTAGCAGTGCTATCACCATAAGTATTACGATTACTCCCATGAGTTCCACTAAAGAAAATCCTTTTTTATTCATTGCTTAGCACCTCTATTTTCATTTAAATTATATCTTACACACAAAAAAAACACAAGAAAAAAAAACAATAGATAAATTTATAAAAATAAAGAAATCAATTGCTTTTTTCACAGGAATAGCCATAAGTATTCTCTAAATAATCTATATATCCATCAATTGTTTTTACAGTATTAGGAACAGGATAAACCGTTTTAAAATAAAACTGTTGAATCAAATTTTCTTCATCGACTTGAATTTGTTCTGCAAAATCACTATCTGCCTCCACCTCTAAAACAAAATCATCATAGGCTTCTCTACTAAAAAATTTAAACTCTCGATAAACAGCATCCTCTTTTACAATGTTATCAATAAAACGAAAGGTATAATAATGAGTTTCTTGATAAGAAGAAGTACTATCTTTCATAACACTACAACGATAAGCAAATTCTTCCGGTTTGCTTTCTTTTACATTGTATAATAAAACCGATAACGAAGAAATAGAAGAAATATGCTTCTCATTTGGAAAATCCACTCTATTTTCACCTGTTTGCAAAGTAAAAGGAAACGCAAAATGAAAAACAATCGTATTTCCATCTTTTATCAAAATTTGTTCCACCTGTATCGGCTCATCAAGTTTATTAAAAAATACAAAATGAAGAAAATCAGAGTCAATACTATAGTCAACATCGTAGCTTTCTTTGGAAATCAATCCGTTTTGTTCTTGGAAATTCATTTCATCTTTTTTAGAAAAAACAAAATACAAAACCACAAAAACAAGTAAAAGAAAAATACAAAACCCACCTACAATTAAAACTTTTTTATTTTTCACTTTATTTTTTTCTCCCTTTAATAATAACAAGTACTTCCTTTAAGATTACCACCAGATGGACAAGTGTAATAAGAACAATCCACTTCTACATCCCTACACCCTTCACAACTAGTCACCCATTTACAATCCCCATGTTCCCATTTACAGCAACAATTGGTACAAGCTACATCAGAACAGACTCCCACACACCAAGATTCACAATCTTGAACTTGTTTACAACTATCACAAACTCTCTCTGTTCGAGAACAATAATGATAAGTAGCAGGATAACTATGCTTTACAGTAAAATTTACTTCCTTGGATAAACCATTGTTTCCAGTAACAATACAATTAACATCATAAATTCCTGTTTTTTTACTAATGGTTGGATTACAACTAATAATTCCTTCTCCAGACGTACTCCACACAACTTCCAAATTTGCTTTCATTTCATAATCCTCTGTCCCTAATGTTAATGGATTTTTTTTAACAGTAACAATAGGGGCCTCTTTATCGATTGTTTCTATAGTAACCGACTTACTACTAACATCTTCACTCACATTTCCAGCATGATCTTTTACACAAATATAGTAGGTTCCATTCTCTAAAACCGAATAAGTAAAAACATTCTCTTCATGAAACGTATAATTTGCGTGAACGCAATCGTTACTCACCCCGATAGAATAACCGTAAATCCCTGATCCATTTCCATCGGATGCTTTCACTAATATTTCTTTTTCTGTAGACCATTCTTCTTTTTTATCCACCAAAACTTCATTATCATAAATCATAGGACGTTGCTTATCTATTTTTACCATTTTTTGTGTTTGATAAACTGTCCCATCTTTCATGTAAATTTCTAAAGAGTACATAGAATTGACAATTTGTTCTGCAGATACCAAAAATTTATTTTTATCTAAAAAATCGTTATGAATATCTCGTTCTTCTTTTCCAACATTGGAAAACCATATTAATTTCACTATATTTTCAGAATCAATTACTTCTCCAAGTTCTGCCACCAAAAAGACATTGGTTCTCACCCATTCATCTTCAATATTTATATTGGTTATTTCATTGTTATCATCTGCTTGATAAGCTTTTAATTCTACATAAGTATTTGAACCAACAATATGATTAGGATCACATTCTTCTTCCTCTGTATAATGACCATAAGAATTCCCATTTTCATCAGAAATATAAACCAAATGACAATTCATAGACTCTCCATTTATAGGATTAATAACACGACCCTCTTCATCATCCGCTACTAATAAGCCTTCTTTCACCAATTGATCCACATTCATAGTTAGTCTACCTGTAGCTTCTGCATATTCAACCGCTTTTGTTTCGATATAACTTACTTTATTCTCATAATTTGTTTTTTGTATCCTTGCATGAATCAAACGATATCCACTCGTTGCTAACAAAGTGATAACAACCAATATGGTTATAACAGCAATCAATTCCACCAAAGAAAATCCTTTTTTCACTCAAAAACGCCTCTATTCTTATAGAGATTATATCGTAATTTTTAAAAAAAAGAAAGCATTTCTACTTTCCATTATTTTTTTTACTTACCATTTTTTTAACAATTTTAGATAAAATGATTCCTAAAAAACCACCTAAAAACAAAGTGAGAAGCAAAAGCCAAGAAAAACGAGAGACTGTTACTTTTTTATTTACTATGGGCAAAATCAAAGTATTTTCCTCTTGAGGAGTCTCAGTATAATAGTGTTCCTCTTGATTCGATTCATCTAAAGGATTTTCACTCTCCTGATTCTTATTATCATCTATCGAAATATTAGAACCATTATTTACCGTATTTTTATCAATGGGAGAAGTAGAACCATTAGAGGAATTTCCAGAATTAGAAGGAGCATTGGTCGTCGTATCAGAATGGTTTTCGTTCTTTGTATCTTCTGTTGGATTATTCTCTTTTCCTTCATACAAAATTCGAAATGAATACGTTTTCGTACTAACACCATCCGAAGCAGTAATAGTCAATTTGCACTTATTGGTATCAGGAGTAATTTTACAAACATCACTCGAAAATTTTTGTCCATTGCTATTCATAACAAAAGAAAAAGAAATTTGAGTTACACCCTTAGATACTTTTACATCGTATTCTGTTTTAGAAGATGAAAAAGGAGTAGTCAATGTACCATTATGTACCTGTAAATCTCTTATACTTGCATCACTCGATAAGTGCCACCCATCTCCTGAACTCCCTTTCCTTACCACAGTAACAGAGTATGTTTTTGTATTTCCTGCTTCCGCTTGTACAACAATTTTACAAGTAGTTAATCCAACTTTTAGTGCACAATTCATACCGCTAATCACTTTCGCTTTGTTATGATTAGGAATAGCAGAAAAAGAAACTGCACTCACTGAATTTTCTACAGTCGCACTATAAATCTCCAAAGAAGAGGAAAAAGTAGGAGATAATGTGCCATTACTAATAGATAAAGATTTCAAGGAAGCATCTTTACTTTTTCCACATACAGATTGAAATACACTTTCACTAACTACATTTCCTCTATCTCCAAAATAAGTTCCATATATATCTTTTGTACATTGAAGTGTTCTATAATCTACATCTTGAATACGATACTCGCTATTCCCCGTCATACTAACATAAATAGTCGCAATCGTATAATTCCCTGTACTTATTCCATTATGATAAAAATAAAAACGATGGTCAGTTCCAGTTTTACTCATCCAACCATTAGCCAATTCAATAGAAGAAATCGTACCATTGGTGATAGCAATATTCCCTGAAATATGATTTAATTCCATGTCCTGTACAGTCAAAGTAAATTTATAACTTGTATTAGATACCTTCTCAGGTTTATTAAATTGTATACTTCCTGCCTCTACAACACAGGGTAAAACAAACAACAATGTCCATAAAAACAAAATTCTTTTTATTACTTTCATAAGAAAAATCCTTTCTTCCTCCAAAACCCACGTTTCTATAAATATTATAAACGAAATAGCATAGAATTGCCACTGCAAATTATTCCCAAAATCAATTTTTAGACTTTACAAATAAACTTTCCGTATCTTTCATCTCTTTTGGCTTAGCAATGTCCATATATTCTAAAATAGTCGGAGCAATTTGAGTCAAATCCCCTTCTTTTTTTAACTCCACATTAGAATCAACAAGTACAAAAGGAACTTTTGCTAAACTATGAGTAGTAACAATATGTTTTTGATGATCAAGCATCGTATCAATATTTCCATGATCTGCTGTAACAATTACTTTATAAAAATTATTCTCTGCTTCTTCTAACAATTTTCCTAAACAAACATCCACGGTCATTACAGCTTTCACAGCCGCTTCGTAATTGCCCGTATGCCCAACCATATCTGGATTTGCAAAATTCACCAAAATAAAATCAATATCCTTCTCCATACAAGCGACTGCTTTTTTAGTTACTTCCACCGCACTCATTCGAGGATCCAAATCATAAGTCTTCACTTTTAAGGAAGGAACCAAAATTTTAGCACAATTCTCAAGAGAACCATTGTACTCTCCATCAAAGAAATAAGTAACGTGAGCATATTTCTCCGTTTCTGCAATACGAGCTTGTGTAAGACCCAATTTTGACAAATAAACCCCTAAAGGATTTTCGATTTTTTCTTCCTCCAAAAAACAATGAGTAGGTATTTTTTTATCAATAGGAACAAAAGTATAAATAGCCAAATCCGAATAAGGAACAATAGGATAGCCACTATAGGCTTGGTTGGTAAAAGCTTCCATAATTTGTTTCGCGCGATCCGTTCGCCAGTTCATCCATACAATTGTATCTCCATCATGAATAATACCTTTTTTATCTAAAAGAATAGGTTGTAAAAACTCATCTGTAATTTTTTTCTTATAAAAAAGAGCTAGAGTTTCTTTTAAATTGGTTGTAGCAACTCCAACACCACGTGTAACCAAATCATAATACATTTTCGTACGGTCCAACTTATTATCTCGATCCATTGCATAGTATCTACCACAAATAGTAGCAATACTTCCTACTCCTGTTTTTTCTATCTTTTTTTCAAGCAATCGTATATATTTATATGCTTCCATAGTTTTTGTATCTCTACCATCTGTAATCAAATGAAAATAAATAGTATCGACTCCAGCATGCACCAAACAATCATACATCTTAAAAAAATGATTCAAATCAGAATGAACAAGCCCATCACTAAAAAGACCCATAATATGAACAGAAGATCCTTTCGTTTTTACACGCTCCACAAGCTGTTGATAGTTACAATCGTCTTCCATTGTTTCTAAATATTCATTTATTTTATAAATACTTTGCTTTAATTTTCTTCCTGCACCTATTGTCATATGTCCTACTTCACTATTACCAAATTGTCCAGCCATAAGACCTATAGGTTCCTCACTTGCCCATAACAAGGAATGAGGATATTTATTCCATAATCGAAGAAAATTTTTAGGATCCGCTTCCCAAATAGCATTGCCTTGCTTTTCTTCACGATAACCGAATCCATCCAAGATGATTGTTAACACTTTTTTCATATGCATCACCATTGAAGTAAATTATACTCTTAAAATAATAAAAACTCAAATTTCTGTTCGAATAGACATTTTTTTATACTAAAATTAATAACTTTTGAGTTAATTTAAATATAATTTACTACCAAATAAAAAGTAAAAACAAGAGTGATAACAATGGAATACAAAAAGTTAACCAATTAAAAATCTTGGACGTATACCTTGGGTAGATGTAGATGCCCAGTTTTGATGGGAATATCCATGACCAGCAACATTCGAAAAAGCCTCTGCACTAGCAACATTTTTAAGCCAATACCCTATCCGAATGCCCGTTCCATCCGTGTAAATAAACTCTGGTTTTAGTCGAAAAAGAGCATATTGTCTATTATCAATTCCTGTATCATATGCACTAGAAGAAAACACATTGGCTCCATATACATTGACTTCACTCATTAAATCCATTTGACTTTCGTACCAGCCCTATCCATTCGAACTACCAAGTAATCCAAATCCTCCACTACTTGGGGTTGTTGTATTGACTGAATTCGTTAACAAAGTATTATAAGTCAAGACGTGTTCTTTAAACACAGGATTCACATAGGTAGTTAAAACATTCGGTAAAACTTCTTGTTTCATTTTGCTATTGTAGTAGCCTCCTTCTGTTGTATTTGCATCATTCATAGGTACAGTAGTTAAAATAGTTGCTGGTATGATAGTTATATGATGTTTTGTTAAGACATTTGGTGAAGCACCACTATACAAATAATTATCAATATCTGCAACCAACCACTTCACATTGTTTGATTCTATATAATCTCCTACATAGATATCATCAAATCGACCACTACTTATCATTTCATACAAACTTCCTTCTGTATGATAACTCGTAATGTCTTTTCCTCGATAGGTGTTTCTTCGAAGTGTCTTTC
>CANSRH010000016.1 GCA_947649365.1 uncultured Mycoplasmatota bacterium
TCTTTCTCTTCTTCATACAAGGCATAACTTCTTACAAATACAATGCTTCCTAGTACTACCATTGTTCCAATAATAGAACCAAGGACTACTTTCCTTTTTCTTTTGTTTTTACTAAACCTTTCTAATCCTTCTGGTTTACTTAATGTACCCCCCCCCCAGACGAATTCGACTGGTTGGGAGGATTTTCTTTTCTTTTTTCATTTTCTTTTCTTTTTTCATTTTCTTTTCCTCTCCTATCTTACTTTTTATTCTATCTTACATTGTTTCGAATTACAATACTTGAACAATAAAAAAACAGAAAATCAAAAGTTTTCTGCTATTTCATCAATTACTTCTAACTCATTTTCAACAGCTTGTTTAAATTTACGTTTAAAATTAATTACTTGTCTCCGCAAAGCCTCTGCATCTGCTTCCATTTTTTCCGCTTTAATCAAAGCATCATTAACAATACGAGAAGCATTTCGCTTTGCATCATCAATAATTCCTTTGCTTTCCTCTCTGGCTAACTTTTTCATTTGGTTGGAGGTATCTTCTGCAATTAAAATTGTTCTATTTAAAGTAGCTTCAATATTTTGGTATTTTTCTAAACTTCTACGTAAAGTCAAAAGTTCTTCATCTTGTTTTTTCAATTTATTTAACATTTCTTCGTACTCTTTTGCAACAGTTGCAACAAATTGATTCACTTCTTGTTTATTATAACCACCAAAGCTATTATTGAACTTTCTCATACCTCACCTCAAATCCTTTAAAAAACGCTATTTATTACCACTCAATTTCTGACTCTTCTGGTTTTGTCTTTTCAGGATCATTAGAAATTTTACCTTGAATATTAACATTCTTTGGAGTACACAAATAAATCCCTACACCAATATTTTCCATTTTTCCACCAATAGAATAACAACACCCACTTAAAAAATCAATAATTCGTTTTGCTTGAGCAGAGGTTACTCTTTTCAAATTAACAACAACACTATTTCTATTTTTTAAATGATCTGCTATTTGTTGGCTTTCTGAATAAGCTCGTGGCTCCATCAAAATCATTTTATTTCCAACTTTATCTGCTTCTTTTAAAGCATCATCTTCACTTACAGAATAATATTCATCTTCTGTACCCATCAAATTATCTTCTTCATCTGCAAATAATTTTTTCAATTTACTTAAAGCCATACCTTATCCTCTTCCCTATGTTATTACTTAATAATCATAACAAAGATTCTATCATTTTTCAATTACAATTTAAAAAAAGGAATAAATTGGTTTCAAACATTCCCATATAAATTCAAAGATACAACTTTGCACATTTTAAATATACTAAAAAAGATTTTATCATCGCAAAAAGCTTCCATCAAATGGTAAGAAATCCAAATGAAGTTTTAAATCTTCCAAACTCAAACAAATCAAACCAATATAATCGTCTTTCCAAAGTTTCCTTTCTTCAATACTTAAGACCAAATAGCTAAGCAAATAAGTATCAATATCACTAACAATCTTTTGAACCAAATTTAAATAAGGAGAAAACATAGCATCTCTTGTCGTATCACGTAAAAATTCTTTTGCTTTTGCAAACAATTGAACATCTTCTCCATCAGGTAATAACTCTTGTGTTATTTGTCTATACGCTTCTTGTTTCATTGCTTCATTATTCGCTATAATTTTTTTCTCTATGGATATCGTAATTGATTCTGGATAAAGTTGTTTTAATAAAAGATCCACTTTTTTAAAAGTATCTCCCTCAATAAGCATTTTATTTTGTAAAGTAGAAAGATTCAAATATTTATCCAATTTTCCCTTAATATTACGATGGGATAAAGAAGGCTTAGATACACTTTGTGTATTTTCTAAAGAAGTAGGACCCTCATTTGCATTATTCGCTTTAGAATCGTTTTCCTTTTTTGGAGTATCCTCATTTGCATTATTCGCTTTAGAATCGTTTTTTATTTTTATAGTATTCTCATTTACATTATTTAATAAAGAAGAAACTTGATACTTTTTAACAAGTTTTATAAAATCCTTAGACATTCCAAGTTGAAATAATAAATCATATTGTTGCGTATACAAAATTCCGGATTGATAAAGAATACTCATTTTTTCAGAAATGGTTTTATAGAAAGCATAAGACTTTTCTTGCATATTACTTTTCAACATAATATTATAAATCACCTTTTTTTCACTTGGAGAAACTCCCAAATAGGAATTTATTTTATAAACCAATGCATTTCCCATCGCTTCATACCGTTTTAAAGATTTTGCCATATAAAAGGAAACAAATCTTTTCAAATACCACTCCAAAAAAAGAACTACATCTTTAAAATTTGCTATGTTTGCTATGATAGTATCTAAAGCATTAAAAATTTTAGCAGGTTCAAGAAAATGAATATCCACTTCATGTTTATCATCTTCTTCTATAACCCCATCAAAATTAAGTTGTTGAAAGTGCAATAAAATCACTGCTTGCGCAAGCTTACTTTGATTAAACTTGTTTTGTAACAATTCCTCCTCAAATTGAAGAAGTTCTTTATTACCATATTGAATTAATTTTTTAATTACTTTTCGTACTTTTCTATCCATTTTTTTAAATCCTTTCTCCCCCATTACTTTTAAAACTTAATTCTATCACAAATATAAGAAGATAATTCTTTCACATTCAATTTCACTTGCTCCATCGTATCTCGATTTCGTAAAGTCACAATATTATTTTCCAAAGTATCATCATCAATAGTAATACAAAATGGTGTACCAACAGCATCGCATCTTCGGTAGCGTTTTCCAATACTTCCTGCCTCATCATAAGAACAAGAAAATTCTCTACAAAGTTCTGCAAATATCTCTTGGGCCTTCTGTCCATGAACTTTTTTAATCAAAGGCAAAATAGTAGCTTTTACAGGAGACAAGAAAGGCTTAATTTTTAAAACTTCTCTTTCCTCTCCATTTTCTAACAATTCTTTATGATAGGCATTCGATAAAACTGCCAAAAACAATCGGTCAACTCCTACAGAAGGCTCAATCACATACGGAAGATATTTTTCATTCGTTTCTGGATCTAAATAACGTAAATCACATTTGGCATGTTCCATATGCACTCCCAAATCATAATCCGTTCGATCAGCAATTCCCCATAATTCTCCCCATCCCATTGGGAACAAGAACTCAATATCGGTCGTTGCTTTACTATAAAAAGACAATTCTTCTTTAGCATGATCACGATATCTTAAATTTTCCTTTTCTAAACCTAATTCTTTTAAAAAATCCAAACAATAATTTTTCCAATAACCAAACCATTCCAAGTCTGTATTAGGTTTACAAAAGAACTCTAGCTCCATTTGTTCAAACTCACGTGTACGAAAAATAAAATTTCCAGGCGTTATCTCATTACGAAAACTTTTACCAATTTGACCTATACCAAAAGGAAGTTTTGCACGCATACTTCTTTGTACATTTAAAAAATTAACAAATATACCTTGAGCAGTTTCTCCACGCAAATACACTTTACTTTTGGCATCTTCTGTAACACCTTGATGAGTTTCAAACAACAAATTAAACTTACGAATTGGAGTAAAATCACATGCTCCACATTTAGGACAAGGAATATGATTTTCTTGAATATAAGCCTCTAACTTTTCATTCTCCCATCCATCTCCAGTTTCCGCACCATTTGTAAACTCCTCCACAAGTTTATCTGCTCGTTCACGTGTCTTACATTTCTTACAATCAATTAAAGGGTCTGCAAAACTAGCAACATGACCACTTGCCACCCAAACCTCAGGATTCATAAGAATTGCTGAATCAAGTCCATAATTATAAAGATTCTCTTGAATAAACTTCTTCCACCAAGCATTCTTTATATTATTTTTAAGTTCTCGTCCAAGCGAACCATAATCCCAAGTATTCGACAATCCTCCATAAATTTCACTTCCTTGAAATACAAATCCATACTGCTTACAATAATTTACTAATTCTTCCATGGTAATCTTTTTATTCATACTTTCTCCTCCTAAAAAATAAAAAGCTAAAGAACAAACATAGGGACGAGCAAACACCCGCGGTTCCACCCTACTTATTCTTTAGTCGAATCACTTTATTTATATAACTCCGAGTTTTCCAAGCTCATCAACGTTTGTATATAAAAATTATATGAAGAAATCCCTAAAAAAACAAGTAAAACTTAAAACAAACGATTTTTCATTCTCTTATATTCCTCTTTTACAGACAAATATTCTTCCTCACTCAAGGTAAATCCTAGTTCCAGTCTTTCCTCCAAAGATAAAAAAGAAGATTGTTTTTCTAAAGCAGATATCTCTTTTTCATAAACAAAAGGAAGTTGTTGCAAATAATAAACAGTAGGACAATTTTTTCTTTTATATGGTTGAAGCAACATTTTATAAAGAAGATATCTTTCATAATGATACAATTCTTTCACCTTCAAAACTTCTGCTAATTTTTGTAAAAGAGAATAGGCATACAAATCAATGTTAAAGAATCGTAATTGGCATGTGTTTATCTTTTTTGATAGACTTAGTTTTTCATAAAACATACTTTAATCTCATTCTATCAATTAAATTAATTATTAAATCTCTACTAGATGCTTTCATAGATAGAAATTTATCAATATATCATTAAGAAAAAATACAGTAATTCAAACGATTTAAAGCATAAAAAACATCCTACTCTTAATAAATTATTTTGGTAGAATGATATTTTTTTTAATTATTTTTCTTCGATTTCAAAATTTAATAGCTCTTCACAAGTTTTTTCATACAAATCTTGTTCATGTTTAATAGTATCAATTAAAAACATTTTATCATGTTTATATTCCTTTAATCCCCTCATATAATAAGACTTATCATCATCTAATACAATAAATGGCATAATATTATTTCTTAAACATTCCTTAAACATAATAATTCTTCCAACAAGTCCATTTCCATCTCCAAAGGGATGAATTTTCTCAAATTGATAATGAAAATCAATAATATCTTCTAAAGTAATATCATATTTAGAATTATATTCATTTAATAAATTGTCAATTTCTTTTTCTACATCTTCAGGTGGAGTTGTATTAATAACATGAACAAGTCCTATCATATTAGGAACAACTTTAAAACCTCCAACATTATATCTAGGATTTTCTTCATCACTAGTATTTCTTTTTAATATCTTATTCATTTCAATTATCATATCTTTTGTCAGAAGTTCTTCTACATTATCTAAAATATAATCAAATAATTTAAAATGATTCTTAGATTCAGTTAAATCATCTAATTTAATTAAATCGTCACTTTTAGGAATAAATGAGGATGTATCAAAGATTGCTTCAGTTTGATCACTAGTTAATCTGCTTCCTTCAATTTTATTAGAATTATAGGAAAAATTAACTTGTGAATAATGGTATATATTTCCTTTAAACTTTGATTCTTTTTGTTTAATTAACTCATTTTTAATTTTATTTATATCCATATTACATATCCTCCAATGAAATATTAATACCTAACTCACAATGTTTATAAAATTCTAAAACATTTAAACGATACTTTGGTTTACTATAATTATATATACAAAGATTTTCTTTATAAATCAAGCATTTTCTGTAAAAATTTTTTACTATTCAAATAAAGACCTGTGTAACGTTCATAATAACGATGAATAAAAAAATTAATCTCTTTTACAATAGCTTCATGAATAGAAAGTTTAGAAATGGAAGCAATCTCCACATAATAATACATACGAATCATTTGAATGGTTTTAGGAGAAACGACAATTTGATTGGTATAACACGATTTACAAACATAACCACCCGCATCAGCATCAAGTGTCACAATATTTGTTTTATTCCCACACAAAATACAAGAATCCAACTCCAAACCAACACCCAAATACGGAAGAAATTTAAGTTCTAAAATATTTGTAATCACCAAAGGATCCATTTTCTCTTCTATTTTTTTAACACCTGCCAAAAACAAATCATACAAAATAGTATTCTTGCATTGTTTAAAAACTTGTACGGTAAGTTCAGTCAAATAATTCAAATAACTCACAAGCAAAATATCACTTTTAATCGTTTTAAAATCACAAATCAAATCCACATCTTTTAAAATAGACAATTTCTCTTCTTTGTAATAAATATAAAAAAAACCATAAGTAAATTTCATGGTTAAAGCACGCATAGGACTTTTCATTGATTGAACTCCCTTACACATCAGTCCCAAAATTCCATATTCTTTGGTAAACAGTTGCACAATTTTAGAAGTTTCTCCATAAGGAGTCTCAAAAACGATGATTCCCTCTACTTTTGTTATCATTCTCTTCACTCTTCTTTTTCTCCACATAATGTAAATAATCCATTACACTACCTGACTCTTTAAATTTATTCCATGCTTCTTTTTTATTCATTGTTTTTTCCCTCTATCTTTCTAACTATATATTGGGAAGATTTTTCAAATTTTATTCAAATTCATTAAAACCTAATTCATGAAGCAATTTTTCTTTTTCTCTCCACTTGCGAATGGTTTTCACATAAAGTTCTAGATACACCTTTTTTCCAAGCATTTCTTCAATATCTTTTCGAGCCAAAGTCCCTACTGTTTTTAATCGTTCCCCATTTTTACCAATCACAATTTTTTTAATAGAATCCCGATCAACAATAATATCTACACCAATCGTAACAAGGTCTTTTGTATCTTCATAAACAGTTGTCACACAAGTCAAACTATGAGGTACTTCCTCAATGGTGAGCTCTAAAAGTTTTTCCCTTACAAACTCACTAATCATAAAAGTAGTACTATTACTAGTCAAAGTATCCTCATCAAAATAACGAACATTATCCTTTAAATATTTACGCAAAACTCTTGCCAACCGATCGACATTATCAAAAGTCAAGCTACTAACAGGAACAATTTCTGCAAAAGGAAACAAATCCTTATAAGTAGTAATTGCTTTTAAAATTTCCTCTTCCTTTAATTTATCAATTTTATTCAAAACAAGCAAAACCGGTACTTCTGTTGTACGTAAAGCATCCATAATAAACTGATCGCCCTTGCCAAAAGGGACACTTGCATCAACAACAAACAAGATAGCATCCACATCACGCATCAAAGCAAGAGATTGTTTATTTAAAATTTTCCCTAATTTACTTTTAGGCTTATGAATACCTGGAGTATCCACAAAAACAATTTGCATATCCTCTTCATTATATACCCCTTGAATCACATTTCGAGTTGTCTGCGCCTTATCAGACGTAATAGCAACCTTTGCACTAACAAGCGCATTCAAAAGTGTCGACTTTCCAACATTCGGTCTACCTATAATACTAACAAATCCACTTTTCATACTTCTAAACACCTATCCATTCCATAAAACGCGGTCCAAAAACAAAAAGGCAAATCAAAACCGCAACCAAAGTCAAAATAAAACTTGCCGCACTCCCACA
The DNA here is from genome assembly GCA_947649365.1 of uncultured Mycoplasmatota bacterium. Classification (GTDB taxonomy): domain Bacteria; phylum Bacillota_I; class Bacilli_A; order RF39; family UBA660; genus MGBC108787. Next base: position 7,424 of record CANSRH010000016.1, read on the forward strand.
ATCTTTTGCAATCTTCGCAAGCGGATGAATTTCAAAAGTCACTAAATCAACAGCAGCTTCAATCGCTGTATTCACGAGCTCCATACCTAAAACAATCCCCAAAGCAATAAAAACAACGGCCCATTCCCAAAACTTAATTTGAAAAAATACGCCAAGAACAATAGTAAAAAGAGTAGCAATTCCATGTATCCATAAACTTTGTTCATAGCGATAAGCATAAAAAAGACCTGCCAAACTATTATGAATACTAGAAAAAAATCGCTTTACTCCTTTTTTCTTTAAATCATCTCTCGATACCTGCTGCATTTAAAATCTCCTCCTGCTTTCCAAACATTATCTTTTCTTCCTCTTTTGTCATATGATCATATCCAAGCAAATGCAAAATTCCGTGCACCGTTAAGAAAGATAATTCTCGCCGAGTTGAATGTCCATACTCGATTGCTTGTTCTTCCATCCGTGGAATACAAATGTAAATTTCCCCTAAAAAACGATAATCAAGACAAACAAAATCCTGTGTCTCTTCAAAAGCAAAAGAAATCACATCCGTAACACAATCTTTTCCCCGATATTCCTTATTTATCTCTTGAATTCTTTTTTTATCTACAAAAACAACAGAAAAAACAGCATTTTCTACTTTTTCTATTTGAAGAGCTAAAGAAATAACGTTAGGAAGATAAGAATAATCACTGGTATAACCATATTCATTTTCAATTGAAACATCCACTAAAACCACCCTAAACCAATCAATCGTGTAAAATAAATAACTCCGAAAACGAAAAACACAATACAAATCAAATTATAAAACAAATCACTTTGAAAAATTCTTGGCAAATGTTTTTTTATTGCAGTAAGACCAATAAAAAGCATGAAGCCAATAATACTTCCTACCACATTTAGTAGGATATCATCAATATCAAAAGAGCGACCAATTTGCCGTTGTACAAGTTCTACCGTTAAACTAGTTAGTACACTTATAAATAAAATATGAGATACTCGACTTGCTTTTACATAACTCGAAACAAAATAGCCAAAAGGAACAAAAATCAAAATATTTCCAATCACATTCTTTGTAAATCCTACACTACCGACAGGATAGCGAAAAATCTCTGTAAAAGGAACGATATTGTACCCACTATTATGATTAAGTTCTGTACTCGTCAAAAGATAGAAAAGCAAAAGAGCGTACACAACAAACACCAAATTCCAAAATTCCTGATAAAAAACCAATCGTTCATGATTGACACGAATATAAGTCGCACGTATAGCAACGATTACTACCAAAAAAATAACAATCATGGGCCATACTTCTTTTAAAGTGCTTGTTAAAGTATCTACTATCATTTTAATTACCCTCTTCTTCTACCTCCGTTATTGAAAACTCTTCCACTTTTGTTATATTTTCTATAACAGAATAAAATACCTCTACCTCTATTGTACTATCATTTATACTTTTTTTCAAAACTTTTCGTGTATGAATCTTTTCTCCCTCCGAAAATTTCATACGTATTTTTTCATCGGCAAGGAGTAGTGCTTTAGAAACTCCGCTCTCCAAATCATACGAAAGAGGCTCTTCCTCCACTTCATATTCTGTATATTGATAGAAGGTCCAATCAAAAAAATGAAACAATACTTTTTCTTCCGTCTCATAAGAAGCAAGACGACTTTTAAAAATCTTATGACGTCCACTTTCTGTATCTATTGCAAAATTAAAACGTTTTTTTCCAGTTCTTGTTTTCTTGGTATAATCAATTGGTAAAGAAACACTTGTTTCATACCACACTTCTGCAAAAACTTCTCCACTAGCACAAACATTATTTTTTACTTCTTCGTTGTATTTTATTTCCCCCGAAATCAAAATATCTCCTTCTTGAACATACTGCCCATCATGAACAACCACTTCTCCACTTGTATGTTTAATATTGGAAACAATACCACTTTTATTCGCAACGATATGACAATACTTTTCTTCTTCTGATAATGGAGTAATGATACGTTCCTCTATTCTTACGACATACTTCATACCAATACTTTCAATTTCCAACCACTCTAACTTATCTTTATAGGTATTCAAAAGAATAGATTTAATTTTCTGTAATTCTTGATAATTCTTTTTCAAACTCAAAAAATGAATTCCCTGTTCATTCAAACTTTTTTTTACCAATTCTCGTATCTCTTTATTAGAATGAATCACATCCACTTTTACGATGACATGACTAAAAAAGAAAATAGAAAACAAAAACAAAACCACAGCAAAAATTTTTAAAGGAGTAATCATTCGTTTTACCTTAAAAAAACCACTATCATTTACATAATAAAATTTTGCTGTTACAATATGCTTTTTAATTTTCTCATAATCGCTATACAATACCTTTAAAAATAATGTTTCTCCTTTGTCAACTATTTCATAGACATTGATTCGATTTTTATAAAGTTTCATTAAAATACGATTTTTATTAGAAACTTTCGTTTTAATATAAATATAATGTTTCCATTTCATCGTGAAAACCTCATATCTTCCAAATAACCTTCTACCAAGATTTCTCTTTTTTCTAAACGTTTCACAGAAAAATTTTCACCCTTTAAAACAAGAGAAAAAGAAGGCATCGCCAGAACGATTTCTCGATCCGTAAGTTTTACAATATCAACATAATTAAACACATGAATTTTTTCTTCATAAATCGCAATATGATAATCGAAATCACACAAAAAATTTTTCATTGTTTCATAAAGATGCAATCTACATCACCTATAAAACTATATGACAATAAAAGAAGAAAAAAACCAGAGATTTTCTCTTACAACCTCAATTTTATTCCTCTTTTCTTATAAATATCTAATTTATTTTCTAACCACATTTTTTCATAAAAAAACGTTTCTCTTTTTTAAGAAACGTAAGTTATCATTGTCATAGTTTTGCAATTACATTAATCGATCTTTTACTTTTTTAGAAACAAGACTCATATCGCATCGAGAAGAAATACTTTGTAGTTCTTTCATTATAGAACCCATATCTTTCATGCTAGTTGGTTGAATTTTTTCAAATACTTCCTCAATTTTAGCATTGATTTCTTCTTCACTCATTTCTAGAGGTAAATAGTTTTTTAACAAAGCAATTTCTTGTTTTAAGTTTTCAATTTCTTCTGTTTTTCCAAATTTTTCAAATTCAGTAATAGAATCCATTCGCATTTTTACTTGTCTTTTAATAACAGAAAGAACTTCATCATCCGACAAATCCTCTTTCTTATTAATTTTTTCAAGTTGCAAAGCACTTTTAAGCATACGAAGAACACCCAAAGAAAATTTATCTTGCCCTTTCATAGCACTAACCAAATCTTCATTTACTTTAGTAAACATATTGAATCACTTATCCATTTCTTCTTTTGTTTTTACGAGCATTACGTATCATTTCTTTTTTTGCTTCTCTTCTTTTTACCCCTGGTTTTTCATAGTGTTTCTTTTTCTTTAATTCAGAAGGGACACCACTTCTAGCAACTTTTACTTTCCATTTTTTAATCGCGTTGTCTACATTACCATCGCTTACCACTACTTTTGTCATATTTAATCCCTCCTTTCATTGGCTACACTAAGTATAGCACTAAAAAGAGGTTTTTAGCAAGTTTAAATCAGCCAAAAATACAATTCAAATGAACTTAAAATCGAAATCTTATATTAAAAATTCATAGATAAAACATCAATTTTCCACATAATAGCAATAACAGGTTAAAGTAGAACTGTCATATGGATAGGTTTCACTAACACTAGTCCCAAAAACATTATAACGATATTTTATAGTTACAATTCCTGTACTCGCATCGTATTTTTCCACACTTGAATTTATTCTAACTATGATCTGTATAATTATTCAAAACAGTATTAATAGTCGTTACAAAGTTATTTGCTGTCATTGTTTCAAAACCTGGTACATCTGAAAAATCAAACGTTAAACTTCTATAATAACTATCTACTGTTGATTCAGCTCCATAGAACACACTCAACTTAACATGTTTTGAACTTTTTTGTAAAACGCCTATAGCTGGAACAACTGGCATTTCATCCTCTAAAACACTAACAAAATTTATATTACATTTTGTTTCTTTCTCAAATGCACTTAAAGATAACTTCCAATTACTATAATCCCATTCTCCTGTTCCTTTGTCACAATCCACTTCTACTTTGTAATTTCCTTTTTCTGAAAATTGTATCTACTTTTTCTTATGTTGTTGATTCTTCCTTGCTTGAACAACGGCTCTCAATTTTCCCACGTATTCTAGCTCCGCCATCAAATATAAATTTTCTTTTTTTAGTCTTTCATTTTCCTCTTCAATGGGTTCCTTAGTTTTTGACTTATTATTATTATTATTATTATTTTTAGGCATAGTTGGACTCCTTCCCCATTTTCGTTCAACTATATTATAACCGTTTTCTTTATATTTTTTAATCCAATTCTGTAATGTTCCTGGCCCAGACAATCCCATATCAATGGCAACCGCCCATATTGCTTCTCCATTTATTAAAACTCTATTTATCGCATCTTCTTTATATTGCTTTGGATATTTTTTATTTTTGGTTGTTCTAAGAATATCATATCCATGTTTATCTATTAAACTAACCAAATAAGATATGTTACAATTTCTTATACTGTATTCTCTTGCAAGTGAATACCTAGATTGTCCTTGCTTTTTCTTTTGATAAATATCTATTTTATCTTCATATCTCAATTTACTCATATAAAAACCTCGTTTCTTATGTCCAAGAAACGGGGTTCATATCATTGCTAATTTTTAACTTGTCTTCTTCTTTTTTTATTCTATTCTTATACAAAGAACAATTCTACATGATGATACAACTATTCATAAAATTCATGTTTACAAAAAAAATTTATTTCTATAGCTTTCATCTTTTAAAATATATTGCATTTATAATAATGAAAAAAAGCAAGTTTTTTATTTATAATTTAAAATTTGTTCTCTTCTATAATTTAAAAAAGGAGTAATATCATAATCAATAAAATAAGATGAATAAGAAGTAGGAATAACATCCCCTCTTTTAATTTGTTCTTGAATGAAAGCCACATCTTTTAATGAACATATAGCAGCCTTCCAAGAATAACTATTTAAATTTTCTTCATTTTGACTCACAAAATCTTCCAAATCCCTTACAGAACGAAATGAACCTTTCTTTTCATTATTGCTATCTAAAGCAAAATAAGCAACATAAATTCCAGATGCATAAGTAATACCACTAGGAGTAGTATCATAAATTGTATTATAATAAGGAACTCCTTCTGTATTTTCAAAAAAAGCACCTAATTGTAAAGGGATACCATTTTCATTTTTTTCTTTAGTAACATTCTCATCTACACTAGGATTGGACTCAAAATCTTTTCTAGTATTTGGGTCCTGTATTCCATCAGGAATCATAATATTTAAACCAGGAAATAAACTAAAATCTTGTACAGTGTTTGATTGAAATTTATTTACAGAGGATTCTATACTTTTTTTAAAGTGAAAAGTAGTCCATCCTAAAGAACCTACCAAAACATACAAGATAACTAATCGACGATAATAGCCTACAGAGTTCTTTATCGGTTTTTTCGCCATTAATTTCTTTATCATTTCTATATCTGTCTTTCGTAAAACATCCATAGATAAATTTCCACCATCATTCAAATAATCTTCTACCATTTTGTATTGTTCTAACTTTTCTTTTAAATGTCGAATCTCTTTTGATTGTTGATACAATTGTTTCTGCATTTGTTGCATTTTTTCTTGTTTTTTTAAATTTTCTTGATAATTTTTTATGTAAGGCGAAAAAGAATGATAAGGTTTATTTTCTGGATCCAATATAGAATTTTGATTTCCTGCCTCTAAAAATTTCTTAGTGGCTTGATTTTGTTTTTCTAACAAATCTTTTAAATAATGTAAATAAGGAACAATCGGTGTAAATGCACCTAGTTGCAAAGAGTTTTGACGATTATAACTATCAAAAAAATGTCGTTGACCATCAAGTGCTTCTAAAGATACTATTTCATAAAAATTATAATCAGTTTGTACTAAATAATTATACTTTTGAAAATCCAAAGTGGCAGGATCTGGCATAAGCAAATTTTGATTTTCATCCACGATAGAAATACAAGGAGAAATTTCATTTAAAACCAAATACTCCACTCTTTCTAAAAACTCGTTCAAAGTTTTAAAAGAAAAAAAGTCCGAAAGTTCAAAATCAAATTTTTTCCATGAATGATATTCTCGATTTCTCTCATTTCTAAAGTTATATTTAAAATCAGGTTTTCTGTTATACAAATAGCAATCAAATGCTTTAAAAATAGGCATTGCATCTAAATTTACTCCAAAGCCACTAAGAGCCTCTATCAAAGCTGAGAAAACAGCTAAATGTTTAAATCCTAATGATTGAATATATAATTTTTCTTTTTCGGGCCAATTTTTATGCCATTCCTTACGGACCACAAAATCATTATTTTGATAAACAAATTCTTCTAGATTTCTGAAACTATCATACCCTAATAATTGAGATAAAATATTTAAAGAATTAAGGGTAATAATGCACGGTAATAATGCAGGTTCTCTACTTAAATAAGAAGCCGCTTGTTCTATTTTTTCTGGGGTCCAACATTCATCTCCAATTTCTATAGTATTCAATAAAAAAGGAGTGATTAATTGATTCATTTGCTTATTAGAAGAAAAATCAATTTTATAAAAAGATTGCCTAGCAAAATAATCTACTAAATAATTTGTAAGACTAGTACAAGCAACACTAGAATTTAATTCTTCATAAGAAGTATCATTTTCTCTTCTCCAAGATCCCCCTTTTAATCCATTACATATAGGCAAATAAAAATTCTTCATAAACTGATTTAATGCTAATAAATCATTCTCACATATATTAGGAAAAATCAAACGTAAACTTTTACTTTCATACATATACAAAATCTCCTTTAATGAATGGGAAATAGTATAGTATAGTTTACCTTGTATGTCAAATGCAAACCATTCTTAGATTAGAACAAACTTAACTGACTCGTCTCTGGCATTCCTTCAAAGATTCCCATTGCTCGCATACGTTCAATAGTAGATTGATTCACCTTTCCACGCATACTAAAATCCTCTACACTATAAAAAGGTTTTTCATCTCTTTCTTCCATAATCTTAGTAGCAACAGCATCCCCTAGACCATCCAAACTACTAAATGGTAAAATAAGCGCATTTTCCTCTTCTAACAGAACGAAATCATCGCCTTTACTTTTTTCAATATCAATCATTTTAAATATGATTCCTCTTGCTGTTGCTTCTAAAGCAAGCTTTAAAGTTTCAAGCAAAGAGGCATCTTTATTTGTAGCTTCTTTCCCTTTACTTTGAATCTCCAACATACGAGCTTTAATTGCATCGTATCCCTTCACCATACATTCAGGATCAAAATCAGTAAATCGAGTAGAAAAATATGTACAGTAATACACAAGAGGCTTATGTACTTTATACCAAGCAATACGAAATGCACTTGTGACATATGCAGCTGCATGAGCCTTCGGAAACATATACTTAATTTTTTGGCAAGATTTAATATACCAATCTGGAATATTGTACTCTTTTAAAATCTCGACAAAGCCCGCCCAAGTCTCTGGATCTTTTCCCGCCTTTCCTTTACGGACAAACTCCATGATTTTAAAAGCTTTCAAAGGAGGAACTCCCTTATTCATAAGTTCAACCATAATATCATCACGACATCCAATAACTTCTTTAAACGGACATATGTTTTTTTGAATCAACTCTTGTGCATTATTAAGCCACACATCGGTTCCATGCGCTAAACCAGAAATTTTAACAAGTTCTGCAAAAGTAGTTGGTTTTGCATCTTTAACAAGTTGGATTGTAAAAGGCGTTCCAAATTCGGGTACACCAAGTGTCCCTGTATCACACAAAATCTGTTCACTGGTAACCCCTAATGATTTTGTTCCTTTAAACAAAGCCATGGTTGCCTTATCATCCAAAGGAACTTGTGTAACATCATCTCCCGTCAAATCTTGAATCATACGAAGTTGTGTTGGATCGGTATGTCCTAAAATATCCAATTTTAACACATCAGCATCTATCGCATGATAATCAAAATGAGTCGTTCGCCAAGCTTTAGAAGGATCATCACTTGGGAATTGAAAAGGAGTAAAATCAGAAACTTCCATATAATCTGGAATAACAACTATTCCTCCTGGATGTTGACCTGTCGTTCTCTTACAGCCAGTACATCCCTTAGCAAGTCTCTCAACCTCAATCCGACGCATAATAATGCCTTTTTCCTCACAATAACCTAGAACATAACCAACAGCTGTTTTTTCAGCAACCGTTCCAATTGTTCCAGCTCGATACACATTATCCTCACCAAACAAGACTTTCGTATATTCATGCGCACTCGCTTGATTTAAATCAGAAAAATTCAAATCAATATCAGGCACTTTATCAGCATTAAATCCTAAAAAAGTAGCAAATGGAATATCATGTCCATCTTTTGCCATAAGAAGATTACAATTCGGACACTTTTTATCTGGCAAATCAAAACCACAAGAATAAGTTATACCCAAAGCCTTGCCCTCTTCATCGTTAAAAATACTCATTTTGCATTTAGGACAACGATAATGAGCTGGTAAACTATTAACCTCTGTAATTCCCATCATATTTGCAACAAAACTAGAACCAACACTACCACGAGACCCCACCAAAAAGCCTTCATCATTGGAATGTTTCACTAGCTTTTGCGCAATCAAATAAATAACATCGTAATTTGCTCCGATAATTCCACCAAGTTTTTTATAAGCAAGTGCATCCATTTCCTCTGCTGTTTTTTCTGCTTTCTCTTCCTCAGTTAAATGGTTCTTCACCAAATCTTTTACAGCTTCTTTTCCAGCATTAATCGTTTTATGAACCAAAGCATACGCTTTTGCTTCCTCATTTTCCTCTTCCTTGCAAGCATTGATAATTGCATCTCCATACAACTCTTTAGCTAAGCGTTCTTCGATATTCAAAGGTAAAGGATTTCCATAAAGTTCGTCTGCTTTTTCATAAACAAGTTCTGTCATTGTTTCAACAGAATGAGGAATTTTTGGAGCAAAAGGATTTGGAGTCTCAATAATTACTTCAATTTCTTCAATTTCCTTTGCTATCTTATTGGGATTTTCCACCACAATCTCAAAAGCAGTTTCATCCCCCAAAAAGGCAAAATCTTGAAGCATTTCTTCGGTTGTTTTTAAATATTGATTAGGAATTTCCATCCCTTTCCTCTTTAAAGGATGTAATTTACCATTGAACTTTTGATTTACAATAATTTCCCGATAAATTTTATCTTCCTTCTTCAAATTATGTACATCCCCTGTAGCAACAACAGGTTTTCCTGCCTCTTTCGCAACTCTAACAATTCGTTTTAAATATTCCTGTGCTTCACTCTCTGTTACAAATCTTGCTTCTGCTCCAATCAAATGAGAAAAAGCACTCACTGGTTGCACCTCAATATAATCATAAAAACTCATCATGTTTACCAACTCTTCGTCTTCTAAGCCCTTTGCCTTATCAAAAATCTCACCATTAATACATCCAGAACCAATAAACAAACCCTCTCGCAAACTAGCAAGTTCTCGTCTAGGAATTTTCGGTTGTTCATTTTTATACAAATACTTTGTATTCGCAAGAGAAACAATTTTAAACAAATTCTTTAAACCTGGACGATTTTTAGCAATCATCGTAGCATGAAAAGGATAAGAAAATCGCACCAAAGCCTCAATATCAATATTCGCTAAAACATCATCCGTTGTACAAATGTTTTGGTCATACATATCCTTAGCCATTTTATAAAAAGCAAGAGCTGTTCCTTCTGCATCATAATCTGCACGATGGTGTTTTTCCTCATCCCACGGAATATCCAAACGTTTCGTAAGCGTCTGTAATTTATGGTTAGGCCATTCAGGATGAAGCATCCGAGCAATACTCATTGTATCCAAGACAGTTGCGTGAAACTCTGGAAAATGATACTTATTACAAGCTGCCCGCATAAAAGAAATATCAAACTTCGCATTATGAGCAACCATTGGACAATCTCCAACCCACTCTAAAAAACGTTTCGTAACATGTTCTTCTGTGTCACAACCAGAAACCATTTCATCCGTAATAAAAGTAAGCTCTGTAATCTTTTTTGGAATCGGGCGATGGGGATCAATCAACTCATCAAATCGGTCAACAATCTTACCACTTTGTATTTTCACAGCTCCAATTTCAATCATTTGGTCACTACCTGCGTAAAAACCTGTCGTCTCTGTATCAAAAACAACATACATATCTTCCAATAAATTAAACGTTCGATTATTAAAAATAATATCCACATCATCATTAACGATATTCATTTCCGCTCCATACAAGACTTTGAACCGCTCATCCCCTTCCTTTCCTTTATTTACTGCACCGACAGCATGGTAAAGGTCAGGAAATGCCTGTACACAGTTATGGTCAGTCACCCCAATTGCTTTTTGTCCCATTTTAACAGCATGTTTTACTAGTGTAGTAGCATCAATCACTCCATCCATCGCACTCATCATCGTATGCGTATGTAACTCAACACGGGGAGTATCCGTTTTTTCTTTACTCATTTCTTCTTTTGAATCAATCGCCTCATAATGACGAACAGAAAGGACCAAATCCTTACTAAACGAATCAAACTCAACTTTTCCCTGAATTCGATACCAAGAGCCTTCTTTAAAATCCTTTAAAGCAGATTTATATTCATTTTTATCTTTTTTAAACACTTTAGCAAGCAAACTATTCGTTTTATCACTAATCTTAAGCGTAATAATATTGATTTTTTCATGTTCCATGGTATCAATGCCAAAAACATAAGCTTCTACAATGACTTGTTTCATATCGCCCAAAATATTATGAATAGCAATGACTTCTCCCTCAATAGGTGGTTGCTCTACTTTAGAAAGTGGCTCTACAAACACTGGAGCAAGTTCTTCTGTCTTACTTTTTTCCAGCGTTTCTTTTAATTCCTTATGAAGTTCCTCATTCAAAACACTGGTAAGGACAAACTCTCCAAGACCATACAAAGATAGTTTACTTACAAGTCCTTTTGCTTCCTTTTTTACTTCCAATTCTTCTAATTTGGTACTCACTTCTATTGTAATAACTTCCTCTTCGATATTCACCAAAGCATCATTCAAATTCACCAAAGAGGGTCTTTTTTCTACCAATTCTTTAACCAGTTCTTTTAAATACGAAAGAACATCCTCTTTTGTTATAGTTTCATAAGTAAAACGAAGAACACAAGCACCACTACCATTAATCTTATTTTCTGTGGCCTTCAACAAATCTTTCAAAACATCATAAGGAAGAACATTTTTAAGTTGCAAATGTACTTCAAACAAATCTTTTTTCTTCAAATAAATAACCTTTAAAACACTAGCGCCCTCAAAAACACATTCTTGATACGAAAACGAAATACTCTTAAAAAAACGTTGTAACTCTTCTGTCATTTTATCACCTTTACTTCTTTATCATATTATTAACATTAATTTGAAACTTGTCAAATCGTCTTGTCACTCTTCCTTGCATTTCCACGATATCCTTAACTCCTACACCATCTAGCAAACGAATTTGTTTAGCAAACACCACAAAACTCCCTACTCCTGTATCGTCACTAGCAGAAAGAAATGCCATATCTTCATTGGTCTTGGTCTTCAAACGTTTTATACTTTCTATCAAAACAACAAAACGAACATGTTTATCAAAAAATTTCTCTAAATCCTGTAATTTAACAATCCCATTTCCAGTATAAATACTAGTAGGATGATTAGAAATATAAAATCCATAGCTTAAATACTCCAATTGCTCTTTATTTTCCTCTTCTTCATACTCTTTTAAAACTGGTGGCAAAAGCAAAGAAGAATCCATTCCAATCGAAAGTTCCGCATAATTCAAAATCGCTTCTAAATTTTCTTTTAAAGTGGTTTTATTTGCAAACGTATCAAATACTCCAGCATGAATCAAAATTTCCAAAACACGTTCATTCACATTCTTATGCCAATTTCTCTTAACAAAATCAGTAAAATCAAGATACATTCCATTCTTTTCTCTTTCCTCCAAAATACTAGCAACTGAAATCGAACTAAGTCCCTTGATAATCGTTAGAGGCAAATAAAGACGATTTCCAACAATTTGGTATGTACTATCACTCGTATTAATATTCGGATGCACAATTTCCAAAGAATGACTTTTTGCTTCCGTCAAATATTCTTTTGTCTTCACTTCACTTCCAATACTCATATTCAGTAAATTCGTAAGAAAATACGTAGTAAACTTCACTTTTAAATACGCCATTTGATACCCAATCAATGCATACGAAACAGAATGAGACTTATTAAAACCATATCCAGCAAACTTCAAAATAAGAGCAAACAACTCTTCTGCCAAATCTTTTTGATACCCATTTAGAATTGCTCGAGAAAGAAACTTTTCCCGTTCACTCTCTAAAACTTCTTTTTTCTTCTTACTCATCGCCCGTCGTACCAAATCAGCCTCAGCATAGGAATAACTAGCAACCACCGCAAGAATCTGCATTACTTGTTCCTGATAAACAATAATTCCTTCTGTCTCTTTTAAAATCGGTTCCAACGAAGGAGTAATATAATCCACAGCTTCCAAGCCTTCTTTTCTTTTAATAAACAAAGAAATATTATCCATAGGTCCAGGCCGATACAAAGCAATAGAAGCTACCAAATCCCGAAAATCTCTTGGCTTTAATTTTTCTAAAAAGCTTCGCATGCCACTACTTTCAAACTGAAAAATCCCAGTGGTATCCCCTTTAGTAAAAACAGAAAGAACATCTTTATCATTCAAATCAATCTTATTAAGAGAAAGACGTTTTCCCGTATCTTTTTTAATAAGCTCCAAAATATTCGCAATAATAGTTAAATTTTTGATAGCCAAAAGATCCATCTTTAAAAGTCCCAACTCTTCCAAATACTCCATGGTAACACCTGTTAAAGTCGTATCCCCCATTTTAATAATTGGAATCACATCATCCAACAATTCTCTAGAAATTACAACTCCCGCCGCATGGGTAGAAATATTTTTCTTAAGTCCCTCCAAACGCAATGCAATTTTATAAATTTTTTGCAAACTTTTATTTTTTTCTAACAACAGTTTCACTTTTGGATTATCCAAATTTTCTTTTAAACTACGCATAGAACTAATCTCTTTAATTAATACATCAAAATCATTCGTCGAATATTCAAAAATGCGAGCAATTTCTCGAAGAGCGAGTTTACTCTTAAATGTAGCAAAAGTAAGAATAGAAGCAACTTTGTTTTCTCCGTAGCGTCCTTTAATATAATCAATCACTTCTCCTCTTTTCGTATTCTCAAAATCAATATCGATATCAGGCATCGTGACACGTTCAGGATTTAAAAATCGTTCAAACAACAAATTGTATTCCAAAGGATCAATATCCGTAATTCCTAAAGAATAACAAACCAAACTTCCAGCAGCACTTCCTCTCCCAGGACCCACAAATACTCCGTTTTTCTTAGCATACAAAACATAATCATACACAATCAAAATGTAATCAGGAAATCCCATCTTTCCAATAACATCAAGTTCATAGTCCAAACGTTTTTGGTATTCTTCCGTGACGTTTCCTTGCCTACGTTTATCAAGTCCCTTTTGAGCCAAATTTTTTAAATACAAAAAAGAATCTCCAATACGCGCATCATATACAGGAATACGATTTTTATTTTTAGGAATTTCAAAAGAAAACAACTCAGAAAACGCATGTGTAGTCTTCGCATCCTCTTCATGAATTTCTTCTTTATAATAATTATTTTCATAATTTGGCAAAGGATACGTACTCACCTTTTCATCCTTTAAAATCATATCCAAATAAGCAAGATACCTTGAATCCTCTTTCTTTAAAGAACGGATGTCATTCACATAAACAATCTGTTTCGATTTAAGTAAAGCATGTGTTTTCTCATAATCATTTTGGTATCCAGCAAAAATAGTAACAAAAATAGCAGATAATTCCGAAAACAAAGAAAGAGAAGAAAAAGGAACAACCACTACTACATCCTTGGCATACATTTCTAAATCAACAAAATTAATCTCTCGCTCGGACAAAATCGTATGTAACTTTAATAAATTTTGATACCCATTATAATTTTTTGCATACAAATAAAGAACACAATTTTGTAACAAGAAGGAAAAACCAACAATTGGTTTAATTCCATTCTTTATACAAGCATCATAAAATTCCATAACTCCATACAAATTTTCATCTACCAAAGCAGCAGCAGATATATTTTTTTCTATCAAAAACTGAATAAAAGAAGACACAGAAATAGTACTTTTAAGCAAACTGTAATCTGTAGTAACTTTAAGTGGTATGTACATACTCCGTTCCTCCCCTGTAGTATTTATAGTATACCATATTCCATTTCGTTTCTCTATAAGAGAATGATATATTTTCACAAAAAAGAAAGATTGCTTTTTATTCCATATTTTCCTATAATAACAAAAAACGTGGAGGTAGAAGATGAAAGAAAACGAAAACAATCCCTTAAAACAAATCGAAGCTTTTGCAAAACAGTTTGAGGATTTTATGCTAACAGATAAACCTAGAAAACATTTAAAAGAATTAAATGAAACCTGGCAACAAATCCTTCTTATGTTGGAAAAAGAGCAAAGAAGAAATCATGAAATTTTTTATATGCTTCTTTCTCTTTTAAAAACAAAACTAGAATACATTTATACTTCAAAAAATAAAAATTTAGGAATGTCTTTTGAGGTAATTTCTGGAGACGTACATTATATAACTTACGAAATAATAGCAACAGCGCTTTTCCAAATAACATTTATAACAGATCATACGCTTTTTGAAACGGACCCTTATTTTAACCATCAAGAATTTAGTAAATCGTTAGAAATAGCGGTGAACAGAAACATTGGTCCAAATGTCCTAGAAGAATTAAAAAAAGAACAAAAGCAAAAAATACAAGAATTAAGAAACAACTACAAATCCTTATTACAGACCTACACAGAAATGCAAGCAAAAAACAGCAAAGCCCTCTAATATTTTGATTGACTTCCACCCTCTTTCTAGATAAAATGAAATAGACTTTTTACTTACAACTAAAAAAAACGCAATTTGTGCTCGAATGATTATTTTCGGGAGTTTTTTTGTTCTAAAAAATAGAAAGAAGGTAAAACAATGAATGAGCAAGAAAAAAAACTGGAAAAACAAAATTTAATTACTACTTGTAACTACTTAAATAAAAAAATAGAAGAAATGGAAACTTCTATTTTTCAAGATGCAGAAAAAATCAAAGAATTTAGAAGATATGCTTGGGAAAACAAAGGTGGAATGGACAAACAAGAATTAAATGCTGTTAGAACAGACAACGAACAAGATGCTATTCTTCTACTACGAGAGAGGGATTATTTTAAAAAACTCCTAAAAATTAAAGACACTCCCTACTTTGCTTCCATAGTAGTAGAGAATGAACAAAGAAAAAAACAAAAAATTTATATAGGAATGACCTACTTAAAAGACGAAAACTTAGACAATCTCATATATGACTGGCGAGCTCCTATTTGTAGTATTTTTTATGACTATGAAACAGGACCTTGTAGTTATGAAGCACCCATGGGAATCATTAAAACTCACTTACACCAAAAAAGACAATACAAAATCGAATCCCAAAAACTCTTGCGTATTATTGATAGTGACTTAAATATTGATGATGATATATTACAAGAAGTTCTAGCAAGCGAATCCAGTGACAAAATGAAAAACATTGTAACAACCATTCAACAAGAACAAAACAATGTAATACGTAACACCAAAGACAAGCACTTAATTGTCCAAGGAATTGCTGGTTCTGGAAAAACAAGTGTTGCCCTTCACCGTATTGCCTTTCTTCTCTATAAAATCAAAAACTTAACAGCAGACAAAGTTTTGATTTTCTCTCCCAACCAAATATTCACAGAATACATTGCAAACGTTTTACCAGAACTCGGAGAAGAAAATACACTTCAAACAACCTTTCACGATTACTTAAACAAAATCATCAAAGAATACAAAAGTGTCGAATCTTATATAGATTTTTTAAATCGTCATTACCAAGGAAAAGAAAGCAACATAGAACTTTTAAAATACAAACAAAGCAATCAAGTAATAAAAGACATGGAAGATTTTGTTTCTTACTTAGAAAAAAATATACAGTTTAAAAATGATATCACAGAAAACAAACTATATTTTTACTCCAAAGAAGAATTGAACGAATTGTTTCATCAAAGATATTCCTCCGTTCCATTCTTTGAACGATTAGACCAAATGGCAACTAAATTTTCTGAAAACAATTATAGAGGAAGCAAAAAAAGAAAAGCCACCTATCACAAACTGCTTTTGGAAGCATTACAATTCAAAAAAGATTACAAACAAATTTTAGAAATGTTTTATCGTAGTTCTTTTTTTAAAGGAAACATAATAGAAAGTGATATTCTAAAATTAAGAAACAACAAACAAATTGCTTACGATGATGCTTTGCTTCTTGTTTACTTAAAAGGACAAATGGAAGGATTTTATTACGAAAAATACATTGAACAAGTAGTAATCGATGAAGCACAAGACTATAGTTACTTACAATATCTCATTCTAGCAAAAATATTTAAAAAATCCTCTTTTACCATTTTAGGAGATACCAATCAAAACATAAATCCATTTTACAACTACGAGACTCTAGAAGAATTAAAAAAAATATTTCCCGGGAAATACATCGAACTTACCAAAACCTATCGTTCCAGTGAAGAAATCATTGCCTATGCAAACCAAATCTTAAACTTACATCATATATGTGCGATACGGAAAAATACAGAAAAACCTGTAATTTTTAGAAACAACAAAGAAACTCTAAAAACAGACATTCAACACCTAAAAGAAACTTACAAATCTCTAGCAATTATAACCAAGAATGAAGAAGCTGCAAAAAAGTTATACGAAGAATTAAAAAAAAACTACCAACTATCTTATTTAGATATTCATAGTGAAGACTTTATAAAAGATTTTGTTATTCTTCCTTCCTACTTAGCAAAAGGACTTGAATTTGATTCTGTCATCATTTATCAAGACCAAGAAAATCACTTTACAAAAGAAGAACAAAAATTATATTATGTTGCAGTAACCAGAGCTCAACACGAACTTTATATTTATGAATAAAAATTAGTATTCTCTAAAAATACCAATTTTTTTTACTTTTTTATAAATGATTTCAATTTATTCACTAACTTCTTTTTTCTACCATTAACACTTAAATGGTGCTCTTCATAGATACTCATAATTTCTTCTAACGAAATATTTCCATAATAAAATACTTCTTGATAAGACTCATGCATACCACAAATAATTTGTTTATAATCTGCTACATTTGGTAATTTAGCTCCCAAGCTTTTCAAAGCAATATTAGATAGACTAGCAGGCCCTGTACCAATAGCAACTGTAGCTATAGCTTCTCCTTCTGAAGGTATTTTATCAAAACATTCCTTTATAATCTCAATCTGATTTTCGTTCCAACCATTTTCACAAGAATGACAAATTAAAGCATGAAAAGTTTTATCTCCAATCTTCTTAGAAAGAACAGTTCCTAACTCATTCTTTCCACAAAATTCTAACTCAGGCCAATATCGTTTTGAAAGTTCCCAAGCAAAACCACAATCAATGCTCCCCTCCATATTTAATGCAAAAGCAATATGTTTAGCCTCTGTTTCAAATATATCACCACAAACTGTTCTTGTTATCATAAAAATCACCTTTTTCACAAAAAATATAATAGCATCATTATGAAGTGATAACAAGTTGAATATTATTTTAACGAAAGGCCAGAATAGCGAATAATATTTGACTTAAAGCATAAATAATGATAAGATTTTAAAGAAAGAAATTTTGGAGGTGCAAAATGGCTAAAAACATATCAAAAAAGAAACCTTTAACTGTAAATTTAAGAAGCAAAGCTTGTAATGCTGTTAAAAGTAGACAAAAACCAAATTTACAAAAGAAAAAAATAGATGGTAAAACCGTTTTAATTAGTGCAAGAGAAGCTAAAAAAGTAGCTTAAAGATTTCCAAAAAGAAATCTTTTTTTATTCTAACAATATCATTTACAGCTCTTCTACTTAGTAGCAAAGTAAAAAAAGAATAAATTTTTATTTTTTATTCTTTTTAGAAGAGGTTTGCTTTTTTCCTTTTGATTTATCTCGAATCATTTTCATCAAATCAAACTCTTTTGCATTTGTATTTTTTAAATAAGGAAAAGCTTCTAAAAGTCTTCTAGGATACGTTTTAAATTGTTCTACTCTCTCTTTTAAAATTTTCTCAAGCATTCCTGGAATTTTTGCAAGCTTTTCATTTTTTAATTCTTCACAAATAATAATTCGATTACGTAAATTATAAGCAATAATTACAGAATATATAAAATCAATCACAAAAAGAAAGAACAAACCATAAGCGACAATTCCCATTGCAAGTGAAGACATTTTCATTAAAATCTCATGAATAAAAGGCTGAGCCATATAAATAATAAGTAAAGTTCCAAAGCCAAAAAGTAATGTATTTTGTAAACAAACACGCCCATGAATATGCAACTTCATATACGAATAATCCCACCACTTATTATGAAATATCTTCTCCAAAACAAAACTAGTAAAATACTCAATAGAAGTAGTAATCAAAGCTCCCAAAACAAAAACAAGAACAGGATCCTCTTTAAAACGCAATAGCAAAAGTAAAATAAACAAACTCCCTACCCCATAAATAGGACAATAAGGACCACACAAAAATCCCCGATTCACCAACTTCTTTTGAACAATACTGCTACTAATAATTTCACAAATGTATCCAATACAACTATAAACAAAAAAAACAAGAATCAAATACGACAAATTCATATTCATACGATATCACCTTATTTATTATATCATTACTCTTTTTTCTTGTAAATCTACGTTTAAAATGACATAAAAAAAGAACAAGGGACGTATACTTTAACTAAGTTGGAGGGATAAAATGATTAACAAACAAGGATTATGGTTCGTTACTCTATTCAGTTTAATATTAGTATTAGGTATTTATTATGTGACAGTAAAAGACGATGACTTACTTGCACTTGCAGCAAGTAATACAGCACAAAATGAAAAAGAAGTTGTGGAAACAACAGAAAGCAGTGTTCTAGTGTCTCTACGTATCAAAGAGGAAGAAGAGCTTCTAGCAGAAATGGAAAGTCTCCAAACCATTCTTTTAGACAACACTGCATCACTACAAGAAAAAAATGATGCTTACAATTCTTTGCAAACATTAAACACGAACAAAGGACGAGAAGAAAGTTTAGAAAAAAAGATAAAAGAAAAATACCAATTGGATGCTTTCATCAAAATTAAAAACGAACAAATTAGTGTAACTATTGCTGGAAAAGAACATAATAGTTCACTCGCCAATAACATAATTCGTTCGATACAAGAAGAATACGAATCACAAATGTACATTGTCGTAAAATTTCAAGGATAATTTTGAGATATTAGGCATATCGCTTCACTCAAGTAGCGACTACTTCATAAAATATTATAGTTACAAAGTATTTAAGTAGAAAGTGAGTGAGTGATATGAAAAAAGGAATACTAACTAGCAGAGAACAAGAAGTATTCGAATTACTTGTTTTAAATAAATCAACAAAAGAAATAGCTGAGTTTTTAGGAATTAGTGAAAAAACTGTTCGTAATCACATTTCCAATGCTATGCAAAAGCTAGGAGTCAAAGGACGAGCACAAGCAGTTGTTGAATTATTAAAACTAGGTGAAATAACAATATAAAGAAGAAAACTCATCAAAAAAGATGAGATTTTTTTTTAAAAAGAGAATAAATAAAAAGGAAATTAAATACAATGAATTAAGGTGAGTATAATGTTAAAAAAAGGTATAATAAAAAGAATAACCATCTCCTCTCTTGCACTTCTAATACTATTGATTACTTACTTATTTCCTACGAAAATAGAAACAACACCCTACAAACAAAATTTATCTTATACAGAAATGCAAAAAGGAAGTATATATCTACTCAACAAAGAAAATTATGTTTCTCGCGTAAACATGGTCATAAATAATAAAGAAACACTAGCTAAAATAAAAGAAATTATAAGTCTACTAACAATCAAAAGCAAAGAAAGTGAATATTTGCCAGCAGACTTTTATGGCGTCATCCCTAGTGGAACATTAGTAAATACAATTACATTGGAAGATGGCCTTTTAAAAATAGACTTTTCCAAAGAATTTCTAAATACAGACATAGGAACAGAAAGAAAAATGATAGAATCCATCGTTTATTCGTTAACAGAACTTCCTGATGTAAAAAACATTCTAATCTTTATAGAAGGAAATCAACTTATTGAACTTCCCTATAGCAAAGAAAAACTACCCACACTCTTAAACAAAGACTTTGGAGTAAACAAAACGTATGATTTAGACACCATAAAAAACACCACCAAAACCACTGTGTACTACGGAAGCAAAACCAACGACCTCTTTTATTATATTCCTGTCACATATGTAAGCAACAACCAAAGTGAAAAAATTGAAATTATCATTGAAAAATTAAAAAGTTCTCCCATTTATGAATCCAATTTAATAAGTTTTTTAAATGCCAATGCAGAAATCACAAACTATGAAATGAAAGAAAATGAAATGAAACTATCCTTTAATGAATACTTATTAGACGGACTGGAAAATACAACAATTTTAGAAGAAGTACAATACACAATCTTTTTATCCATAAGAGACACTTATAATATAGAACAAGTAGAATTTTCAGTACAAAATGGTGAAAAAAATGTAAATTTAGTTATAAATTCTCTTGAATAATACAAAATAGTATTATATAATCAGTTTGTCTACTGATTAGCGTCCCGGTAGCTCAGCTGGATAGAGCATACGCCTTCTAAGCGTACGGTCATGTGTTCGAATCACATCCGGGACACCAGTTTAATAGGAAACTCGAACTTTTCGAGTAACGATAGAAAACGGCTTGTCAAAAAGTCGTTTTTTTGATATTATGAATACGTCAAGGAAACTTGCATAAAATAAAAAAAGAGGAACATTCGATCTTGCAAGTGAATGTCGCCTCTAATTAATAGGATTGACACTCTATCAGTGCTGAAGAGTGTCTATTTTTTTATTGCTAACACCAGTAAGGTAGAAAGTAACAAAATGATAGCAATGAGCTTAAGAACTTTTATTATAAAAGCCTTAGTTTTCATCAATATCTACCTCCCTTCTTTTTCAAGATTGGAGGACGACACTCACATAAATGTTCCTATTTGAATTATATAATAACTGCAACATTTAAACAAGCAAACTTGTAAAAGTTTTGACCATTTTTTTCAAGAGTTATATTACAATGGTTGTAGAAATTAACCTTAAATATGAATTTCCAAATGTGGTTTGCTCATACACCACTTAAAAAATTTAATAAAAAAAGAATTAACTTTTACTTTTTAATTCCAATTCTTTTTTCTTACGATTAGAGATTTTAGTTACACTAGCAGGATACCAACTTTTTATTTTCAACGAGTTTCCTGCATTAATACGAACAGCTACACAAACATGATTATCTAACTCTTTATAATACTCGAGCCCCTTTGCCTTTGCATTATAAAAAACATAATCCGGATTTTTAATTATACGATGAAGGCTATCATAAACTTTTTCAATTTCTTCTACATTCTTAAAATCTTTTAAATGAGACTCAATGACATGCTCTTTTCTATCTTCAAAAACAACGATAGGTTTATTCTTATGTTCCTCTATTCCCCAATACTCTGCAATTTCTTTTTTCAACGTTCCCACCAATTTATAACTCATAGCCTTAAACTCCTCAAAAAATAAACCCACCATTGCTGGCGGGTTATAAGCAATCGATCGGGCATCACTTCCGATATCTCATCAGAAACTCTTGCGAGTAACCTACACTTAAGACTTTACGTCCGCGATAGACGATGACATTCTATCCTCAAATTGCTTGTATAAAAAATACCATGCCTAAAGCATATTTTTTGTATTTTTCTGTCAAATAGATAAACTTTTTTGACAATTACAAAATAACAAAAAAAAAGCGTTTTTTGGCTTTTCTGTGGGTTATTGTAATATTTAACTAATTTTTTTTAGTACAAAACATTTTTATTGCTTTCAAACAAAAAACAGCATACAATACAAATAAAGAAATGAGGAAAAAAATGAACAAGAAAATAATAAGAACTGCACTATTCGCTTTAGCATTCTCTCTTTTATCACCTACCTATACAAATGCAGAAGAAGAAAAACAAACAAAAGACGAAAAGGAAGAATACAAAGAAAATGCAAAGCAATTAGGAAAACAAGCATTAGATTTTTTAATAAAAACAAACGACTTGAAAGAAAACAAAATAGAAAAAGGAATAGAAATATATGACGAAACAGTAGAATTCAATATTTACAAACCTGAAGATTTATGGCTAGTCACAGACATTCCAAACGAAAATCCAAGTGAAAAACGTCACTATTACTTTATTGACAAGAATCCCCTCATTCCAATGAAATGGACAACCTATTACGATAACAATGGAAATAAAGTAAGCAAAAATGATCCAAATGTTACAAAAATCTACGAACAAATAAGATACTCGGCCATTGGAGATAGTGAAAATAGATTAATGATTCGTACTGATAAAAACGTAATGGATGGCACTATTTCTATTAATTATGTTGATTTTAACAGTGACTACATATGGGAAGAAGAAATACCAATAGAATTTGGAATATTCAAAAATCCTAACGAGATCATTCCAAAAGACAAACAAAAAGAAAGATATTCGAAACAAGATTTACAAGAAATTCTAGAAATTTTAAATAATTTAGAATACGAAATATGCCCTTCTACTACTTTAACTTTAAGTTAAAAGGAACTATAAAAAAAACAACATTTGAAATGTTGTTTTAATTATGCCTCTTCTGAAACTTTAAGTACTTCTTTATTCTTATAATTTCCACACTTAGTACAAGCACGATGTGGTCTTAAAGCAGCACCACATTTAGAACATTTTTCTATAGCTCCTACTTCTTTTTTCAAGTGCGTACGACGCATTCTCTTTTTTGTTTTACTTGTTCTTCTAAAAGGAACAGCAAATTTTTGAATATCAAGTTGCAACATACTCTCTACACCTTTCCTTCCTTAAATAGCTCCGTTAACTTTTCAAGCCTTGGATCAATCTTTTTAGTATTCTCATTCATAAGTTCCCAACCCTCACCCTGCAAAGACAAATCTTCACGATTCGCATGAGTTGCACTTATGGGAATCTCCAGTACAATATTCTCCCATAAAATCTCGCTAATATCAAGAGTATTTTTGCTTTTTTCATAAAAATCCCCACAATAGGTTCCTATTTCAGCAATTTGTTCCTCTACAGTTCCAGTAAAAGAATAATCAATTGGCTCCAAAGTAAGAGCATCCTGTAATACAAAAACACCCTCTACTTTTAAATCGATACACAAACGATTTTCATAATCGTAATTGATAGTCCCTGTAATATGCAAATCTTTCAAATCAAGAATATCTGCTCCCTGATAAAGTTCTTTATCCAAAACAACATCTTGATTCACTTCTAGTCCATTAGAAGGAATTTTATTCAAATGAATAATCATTGGCCTCACCTACTATTAGTATACACGAGATAGAAAAAAGTGCAAACATTTTTAAAATCCAAAAGAATATGATACACTAAAAAAAAGGAGAATTTATATGGAAAGCATTGGACTTATCTGTGAATACAATCCCTTTCACAACGGACACATTTATCATATAGAAAAAATTAAAAACTTGTTTCCAAATTCTATTTTAATTTTGGTTTTAAACGGTTACTTCTTAGAACGAGGAGAAATTAGCATTTTAACCAAAGAAGACAAAACAAAAATTGCTTTAAACCATGGCATTGACTTAGTAATAGAACTTCCTGTACTCTATGGAACGCAATCTGCAGACACATTTGCAAACACTGCAATAACTCTTTTAGATGCAGTAAATGTTCAAAAAATCGTTTTTGGAAGTGAATTAAACGACATACCAAAACTAAAAGAAATTGTTTCCAAAATAGAAGATCCGAACTACCAAACCGAAGTCAAAGAACTCCTAAAAAAAGGAAACAATTATCCCACTGCTCTAGCAAAAGCAATCAACACCAATATAAACTTCAACGCTCCGAATGACTTACTTGCCATCTCTTACATCAAAGCCATTCAAAAAAACAAGTTCCCCATAGAACCTGTTTCCATCAAAAGAACAAATGCTTATCATGATACAACCAGTAAAGAAACCATTATTAGTGCCAAAAACATAAGAAGCAAACTTGAAAAAAAAGAAACGATCACCAACTACTTACCAAAAGACAGCCAAGAAGCAATTTATCTCCCCAATGAAGAAAAATGGTTTGAATTATTAAAATTTAAAATATTAACAACACCTCATTTAGAAACAATTTTAACCCTTGAAGAAGGAATTGAAAATCGCCTAATTAAAGAAATAAAAAAATGCAACAATTACCAAGAATTTATAAAAAAAATAAAAACCAAACGTTACACCTATAACAAACTAAACCGTATGTGTATTCATATTCTCTTAGGAATCACAAAAGAACAAAATCAAAAAAGCAATCTCTCTTATTGCAAGATACTTGGTTTTAACAAAAAAGGACAACACTACTTAAAAGAACAAAAAGAAAACATAAAAATTAGAACGTCTGTAGATAAAAACTCACTACAATACAAAACAGAATTGACTGCATCATTCCTTTATGATTTAATTATGCAAACCAATACTTATTCTTTTGAAATAAAAAATTGCCCAATAAAAAAGCTTTAATTTCAAAAAAGCTTGATCTTATTTTATTCTCTTCCGCTACCATAGCCTCATTTCGTAATATTTCTTGCATAAGACACAAAAAATGAATAAATGCATCCATCACTTGAAAATAATAGGTTTTAAACAAAGCTTCATAATTCATGAAAGAACCCGCTCTTTTTAACAAGGCATAGTTGAACACAAAACTTTATTTTTGGCAAATCGCACAAAAATAAGTACTTCGTCCATTTATTTTTTCATTTCTAATGAAAGAACCACAAATTTTACAAGGTTCACCTTCTTGCTTATGAACCATTAACTCTTGTTGAAATCTTCCCATCACCCCAAGACTTGAAGTATAGCTTTTAATCGTTGTACCACCCAGTTCTATTGCTCTTTTAATAATACGTGCAGCACTCTTTATTATTTGTTCTGCCTCTTTTTTAGTAATCTCTTTTCCTTTTTTAAATGGATTTATCTTAGAAGCAAACAAAACTTCATTCGCATAAATATTGCCAAGTCCACTGATAATGCTTTGATCAAGCAACAAGGTTTTAATGGCAATGTTTTTATTTTTAAACTTTTCCAACAAATATTCTACTGTCAACTCTTCATCGCCTGGCTCAAATCCTTGTTTTAAAATAGATGGATGGGTTGCTAATTCTTCTTTTAAAATTAACTCCATTCGCCCAAATTTACGAGTATCATGGTACCTT
Source organism: uncultured Mycoplasmatota bacterium (assembly GCA_947649365.1). Classification (GTDB taxonomy): domain Bacteria; phylum Bacillota_I; class Bacilli_A; order RF39; family UBA660; genus MGBC108787. The sequence goes on from CANSRH010000016.1 coordinate 33,093, forward strand.
AAATCCGTTCCATCTAAAAAAGAAAACACTACATGTTCATGTTTCAAAATCTCTTCCTTAGAATTTTTCAAAAAAAACTTTCCTTCCATTCGTAAATGACTAAGCAAAAAATGATGTTCCAACTCAAAAATAAGCCATTTTCCTCTTCTTTTAATATCAACGAATTGGTTTCCTTTTAAAAGTGTCGAAAATTCTTCTAAATCAGAAAGAATCATTTTAGGATACAAGACTTGAACTTCTTTCACTTTTTTATATAAAATTTGTTTTTTTAATGTATTTCGAACAGTTTCTACTTCTGCAATTTCTGGCATATTACACTTCCTTATTCTTTCTTGCCAAATAAAGAGAGATTCCTTCAGCAACTTCATTTATTTCTTTAAAATTTCCAGCAAATGGAATATGAATAAACACAACTTTTGTATTACAATGATTATCATAAACATATTTTAACACATGATAATAAGCACAATTACAATAAGAATTTCCCGGATGAACACTAGTTTTATAACCAATTTTCTTTTCGTTAAAAATAGAAAATAATTCTTCCAAAGGAAAATTTGTAGAAAACTTTTCATAATTTCCATTTGCTTCTAATTCTACAAAAATCCTTTTTATTCTAGGTTTTCTACCAAATAGAATAACATAATCATATTTGTTCTTTTGAAATAATTTTCCTACTTCCTTTTGAATCGTAACAAAACGATTTGTAAACAAAAACATATCGTATTCACCAGTAATTTTAGCAAGTAAAGTTTGTACTACACTTGTTCTTGCTTTGTATCCTGTTAATAATATTTTCATACAAAACTCCACCAGTTTACACTATATTTAAATAAGTATGAATAGCTGTAATTCTCTTAGCAGTTTTATTAATAAAACTTTTAGCATTTTTATTTTCTCCTTTTTGAGTAAGAATAATTAATAAATAAGAAACATTATCCTTTACTATTCCTGCTTCATGATAAGCTATTCCAAAAAATCCATATTTTTTTAAATACTTTTTATTTTGAATCGACTTGGAAGTAATAATTTCGTAACTTGGATGAACAAACCATTCTTCTATTTCTGGATGTTTTTCTAAAATAGGATTTAATTCTTTCCAATAAATCTTTAAATCATTACAATTAACAATTCCAAAATTATCTTTGCCCTCAAAAGTATATTGTGCTCCCAAAGATTTACCAAACATAATTATTTTCTCTTTTCCTATCCAATCAACCAACTTCAAATATGCGGTATTATCGCTTTCCATAATAGAATATTTCATAAGTGAAAACAAAGTATATTTTTTAGGAAAATTTTCATTTTTTAAAATACCTGTTCCTTGTTTTATGTCCTCTGCATATATCTCAATTTTTTGATCCAAATCAATGGCATTCTTATACAAATAAAGAACTACGATTATTTTTATTACACTTGCCGCATAAAAAGTAACATTAGCATTAAAACTAATAACATGACCATGAGTCAAATCTTCATAGTAATAGGCAACTTTTTCATTACTTTTTACATAAGAAATATTTAATTGATTAATAGCTCTTTTAACCTTTTTTGATACTTTTGGAAACTCTATATTAATTTCATTGCTTATCATTTTGTTTCATACCAATCCTTACCATAATCGCTACTTACTTTTAAAGGGACAGACAATTCGATAGCATGAATCATCTTATCCGTTACAATTTGCGTAACAACTTCACGCTCGCTTTCTAACAAATCAATAATCAATTCATCATGTACTTGTATTACCAACTTACTTTTTATATTCTGACGTTCAAATTCTTCGTAAATTTCAATCATAGCCTTTTTAATAATATCCGCACTAGTCCCTTGAATGGGCGTATTAAGTGCAATTCTCTCTCCTGCTTGACGCACCATAAAATTAGAACTATTCAATTCCTCAATTTCTCGTTTACGCTGAAATAAAGTCCGAACACATCCCTCTTGATAAGCCTCACAAACAATTTCGTCCATATAGCGTTTCACACCAGGATAAAGTTCGTAATATTTCTCAATGAATTGTTTAGCCTCTTTAGAACTAATTTCCAAATTTTCACCCAATCCAAAGCCACTAATACCATACACAATTCCAAAAATAACAGCTTTTGCAGTTGAACGCATTTTTTTACTCACAGCTATTTCAGGAACGCCATAAATATCAGATGCAACTTTCGTATGAATATCTACATCACTAATAAATGCATCAATCAACTCTTGACTTTTTGAAATATGAGCTAAAATACGCAACTCTATCTGCGAATAATCAGCACTCAAAAAACAATCATGTGTAGGTAAAAAAGCTTTACGAATCTTCCTTCCTCCTTCATCTCGTACAGGAATATTTTGAATATTAGGCTCTACAGAAGAAAGCCTTCCTGTTCTTGTTAAGGTTTGTTTAAAAATCGTATGTACTTTTCCATCTTCATAAATAAAATTTTCAAGTCCTTCAATATAAGTAGAATAAATTTTTGTTAAATTTCGATACTCTAAAATCTTTTCAATGATTGGATGACTTCCCAGTAACTTATGCATAACTTTTACATCGGTTTTATATCCTTTCTGCGTTTTCACTCCACCAGGAAGACCTAATTTTAAAAACAAAATTTCTCCAAGTTGCTTCGTACTAGCAATATTAAACTCCTCTCCTGCCATATTAAATATTTCATGAGATACTCGTTCAATTTTAACTTTCAATTCCTCTCTCATTTCATCCAAAATACGCTTGTCTACACGAACACCAAACGTCTCCATAGAAACAAGGACTTTCACAAGAGGCATTTCGATAGTTGAAAACAAATCAAACATATCTTCTCGTTTCAAATCCAAAACATACTTATCTCTTGTCTCAAAAATAAACTTACTCTTCAAAGCAATTTCATAAGGCAAACGTTCTTTATTGATAGTTCCTTTAAGAATGCTATCCTCATAAAGTTCCACTTGGTACCCTTCTGGACGCATCAAATAAGCAATATCATCTTTAATAGAATAATTGAGTAAATAAGCAGCAAGCATCAAATCATAATTAGCATTGTTTAACTGATATCCCAAACGTTTCAAAGCAACCATACTTTTCTTCAAATCAAACGTATACAAAATTTTATCTTCTAACTTTTCCATACAAGAAACAATCAATTCTGTTTTTACATAACAAGTAGAATTTTTATCTGTAATGGCCATTCCAAGAATCGTACCCGTATGATAATTTAAACTATCTAGTTCGATATAGAAAGAAACAATAGTATCCAAGACTAACTCATTGGCATTCTCTATTACTTTCAAATTTTGAATAGTAGTATCCATTTCTTTCTTCTGAAAATTTTTTAAAAGCGAATAAAATTCCAATTCTTCATAAATAGAACGTAAAGACTCATTTTCTCCTTCTTCCTCTTTTTTGTACTGCAAATCTTCTAAATCACGAATATCCAAAGGAACTTCATTATAAATAGTAGCAATTTCTTTGCTCACAAAAGCCATCTCTTTACCATCAAGCAACTTTTCTTTCATTTTTCCCTTAACTTCATCCATATGCTCATAAAGATTTTCTATCGTTTGATAAGTTGAAAGCAACTGCAAAGCTGTTTTTTCTCCAATTCCTTTGACACCTGGAATATTATCAGAAGAATCACCTGCCAAAGCTTTTAAATCAATAACATGAATAGGTTGAATCTTAAACTCTGCAAAAAAAGTAATAGGATTATAACGAACATGACCTTTTTGTTTTAACAACTTAATATCGACTTGGTCATTAATAAGCTGCAACAAATCTCGGTCACTAGAAACAATCGTCGCTACAAAATCAGGGTCTTCCACTACTTTTTTAGAAAGCGTTCCAATAATATCATCTGCTTCATAAGGAGCAAGTTCAAAATACTTAATTCCCATACCCTCCAAAATTTTTCTTGCATAAGGCATTTGTTGAATTAACTCATTCGGAGTTTCTTTTCTTCCATCTTTATAAAAAGCATATTTCTCTGCTCTAAAATTTTTCCCAATATCAAAAGCGACTGCCATGTATTCAGGATTTTCTTCTTCAATAATCTTACGCATCATAGAAACAAATCCATACAAAGCATTGGTAGGAAATCCCTTACTATTTCGCATTATTTTCCCTGAATATGCCGTTGCATAATAACTACGAAACAAAAGATTATTCCCATCCACTAGTATTAATTTTTTCATACATCCTCCATATATAACTACATTATAGCATAGAATAATCTATTCATTAAATAATTTGCAAATGGCAAAAAAAAAGAGCTTACGCTCTACTTGAATATTTACCATCTTTTGTGGACACAATAATTTTTTCACCAGTCTCAATAAACAAAGGCACTTTTACTTTTAAACCAGTTTCTAAAGTTGCATCCTTCATCGCATTATTTGCAGTATTTCCTTTCACAGCAGGTTCTGTTTCAGTAACCTCGAATTCAATCTTTTCTGGTAAAGTAATACCAATAATTTCTCCTTCATAAAAATCAATTAAAATTTCCAAATTTTCTTTCAAAAATTTTGTATCGTCTCCTAAAACACTAGAAGCAATTTCAATTTGTTCATAGGTATTTGTATCCATAAACACAAAATTATCTCCGCTTGCATACAAATATTGCATTGGTGCTTTTGTAACATGAGCACGATCCACTTTTGTTCCAGAGTTAAAAGATACCTCAGTAATAGAACCTGTCTTTAAATTCTTAAGTTTCATTTTAACAAATGCTGCACCCTTACCAGGCTTTACATGAGAAAAGTCTTGAACAACGCAAGGAAAACCCTCTACCATAATCGTCATTCCATTTTTAATATCATTTACACTAACGTTCATGTGTAATCCTCCTTACTTATTTCCCTAATTTTGATTCTTTAAACTTTGTAGTTTTTTTACATTTAGGACAATATTTTTCTAATTCCATTTTATCAGGTGTATTCTTTTTATTTTTGATACTAGGTCTTCTTGAGTATCCACATTCTGTACACTTAAGACCAAAAAATACACGATTTAGATTTTTTGCCATGTAAGATACCTCCCTTTCTTCTTAGTATTATATAGTATATTCTTTTATTTTGCAAACTTTAATAAACAAAGGAAATAGAAAACACAAACCCCAATAACAAAGTTGCTAAAAAGATAACACCCAAAATCATCTTTGATTTATTATCAAATACTCTAATAAGCAAATAAGAAAATCCAATAAACAAAATAGCAAGCCATCCCCCTACTTTAACAGTTTTAAATAGAAATATGAATCTAGGCTAGGTAAAATC
>CANSRH010000017.1 GCA_947649365.1 uncultured Mycoplasmatota bacterium
GTAGCTCCAATAGGACCAGTCACACCAGGTAATCCTTGGATACCTTGAGCACCTTGAGGTCCTTGAGGTCCAGTAGCACCTGTTGGTCCAATTGGTCCTGTAGATCCAGTCGGTCCTGTTGGTCCGCCACTAGGTCCCGTAGGTCCTGTTGGCCCAGTAGGCCCTGGAATAGATCGTCCACAGCAACAGCATCCCATTGATGGGCGATTACAAGCAAAATCATTTACTATATCAACTGCTCTATTATACATTGGACTATTTCCGTTATTATTCATTTTTTTCCTCCTTTACTATAAAATATGAAGTCAAAACATTTTTGTAAGTGCGATTGACACAACCAAAAAAGTTTTCCAACATAAATAAAAAAAAGTAAAACATACTAAGAAAAGGTGGAAAATATGAACAATCAAAAATTTAATCAAGAATTATTTACATTCATAGAAACAGCAACTTGTTCCTTTACAGGAATCAAAGAAATCAAAAATGATTTACACAAAAATGGCTTTACAGAACTTCAAGAAAATGAAGTGTGGGACTTAAATCAAAAGCAAAAGTATTTTGTCACTCGAAACGATGCCTCTATAATTGCATTTACATTAGGAAAGAACGAAAGCTTTAACATCACATGCACGCACATAGACACTCCTGCGTTCATGATAAAACCCAAAAATGCCATTTACGAAAAGAATTATTTAAAAATCAATGTCATGCCATATGGAGGATTATTAAACTATGCTTGGTTGGATGAGCCGCTCTCCATAGCAGGAAGAATAATTATAAAAAAGAAAGAAACCTATGAAAAAGAAATCATTGACTTAAAAGAACCTTTATTATGTATTCCTAGTGTTGCTATCCATCAAAATGAAAATGCAAACGACGATTTAAAACTCAATAGTCAAATTGACATGATGCCCATTCTTGCTCTTAAAGACACAAAAGAGCCCATAAAAAAGCTTATTGCAAACAAAATAAAACGAAAAGAAGGGGAAGAAATAGCAGACTTTGACTTATTTCTTTATACAACAGAAAAGCCAACGTATTTTGGCTTAGAAAAAGAAATGATTTTGTCTCCCAGAATTGATGATCTATCCTGTACTTACAGCGCTCTAAAAGGATTCATAGAAAGTAAGAAATCTCAAAACAACAATATATTTTGTGCCTTCAATAGTGAAGAAATAGGAAGTCTAACAAAAGAAGGGGCGGACTCCTCTTTTCTAATGGACATCCTAAAACGAATAGCAGCCCAAACAAAAAAAGACATCTCCATTCTAATCAACAATTCCACCATACTAAGTGCAGACAACACCCATGCAACACACCCAAACCATCCAAGCAATAGTGATAGAAATAACGAAGCTTTACTAAACAAAGGAATTGTCATTTCCAAAGATGCATCATCAACCACTGATAGTATCACTTCTTCCTTATTTAAAGGAATATGTGAGAGCGCCAAAGTTCCCTACCAAGACTTTGTCACCAAAAATGACATGACCAGTGGAAGTACACTATCAGGAATTAGTCTAAGACATGTAAGCATTGACTCCATTGATATAGGGCTAGGGCAACTGGCTATGCATGGTGCAAAAGAAATAATAGGAAGCAAAGATGCTTATTATTTATATTTAGCATTTAAAAACTTTTATGAAACAAAAATTACCAAAACAAAAGATCAAATCAAATTAAGTAAATGAAAAAGAAACGGAAAACAAACTTTACTAGAAACATAAAAAAATAGAGTTTCTTTTTTATTTGTAAAAATGTAAACATAAAGTTAAAACTATGTAAAATAACAACGAAATAAGTCATTATCAGAAAAAAAATAAAAATTTTAAGATAAAAAAATTGCAAAGCAAAAAGAAGTGGTGTAGAATATAAGTAGTCAAGAAAAATAAAAATGCAAGGAGTTTTGGAATATGAAGAAAGGTACAATGACAATAGTAAGTATTCTACTAATAGCAACCTGTGTTTCTACTTATTTTATTAGTAGTACTTATGCAAAATATACGAGTGAGTTTAAAGGGTCAGACACTGCACGTGTTGCAGAATGGAAATTAGAATACAAGAATGAAGCCAATTTATTTGCAACACTTTATGATACAGAGGGTGAAACATTAGTAAATCCTGGAAAGGGACCAGTAAATCATAAAGAAGAAACAGATATAAAAAAAGCAGCGGAGGGAGAGACAGCAATTATTGCTCCAGGAGCTTATGGGGAATACAAATTTACGCTTTCTGGAACAGCTGAAACTTCTTACAAAATACAATTTGATTTTACAGGAAGTGAAGACAATACGGGAGGAAGAATCACATACTATTTAAATGGGATTCCTTGTGGAAATAGTATTGAAACATTAACAGAGCAAATCAATGCAAATTTTAAAAATAAAATTTTTAGACCAGGAGATTTACCAGGAAATTATTTTGATACAGAAGACAATACAGAACACAATGGACCATTGGTACAAACAATTAATGTTGTGTGGGATTATGGAGAATCAGAAGCCCAAGATGCGATAGATACAGAACTAGGAATAAGAGCAGCGCAAGGGAAAGAAATTATAGTAAAATTAGTAGCAAAAACTATTATTACACAAGTAGATTAAAAAACTTATAAAAAGTTTTTTTTTATAGAAAAATGCAAGTGAATAGGAGAGAATGAGAAGTGGATTGGTTAAGTATTAAAGAATTTTTGAAGGATAGTATAAAAGCCCTCCTTTTCATAGGAATCATTTTAATAGCAATGTTGTATGTAGTTTCGATAACCCAGGTGGTAGGAAATTCTATGTCTCCAACATTAAAAAATAATGAAGTTCTTCTTTTAAATAAATTAAAATATCGTCTTTCTAAAGTAAAAAGAGGAGACATTATTTCTTTAAAATACAAAGACACAAAGTACTTAATTAAAAGAGTCATTGGGCTTCCAGGAGATACAGTAGAAATAAAAGATAGTGTTTTATATATTAACAAGGAAGTTTATCAAGAAGAATATATATCTAGCGATTTAAAATACAAAGACTTTCAATTAGAGGACTTGGGAGTAAGCAAAATTCCTGAGGATATGTATCTTGTTTTAGGAGACAATCGTATAGACTCTTTAGATAGTAGAGAAATAGGATTAATAAAAAAAGAAGACATTATTGGAAAGATTTCAGCACGTTTTTGGCCAATCAATAAATTTAAATTTTTTTAAAAAAGAAGACAAGAATTTCGAAACAATGTTTCTTTTTTTTTGGTTAAATTTGATTGACTAAGAGAAGGTTAGCATATATAATAAATATATAATAGGAGGCTGTAAAGTCATGGATAAAAATAGAGGTTTGATTATTGCGACGATATTATTATTTATATTTGGAACAGGAACATTTGTATTTGCCAATCCAAGTGAAGAAGATTATCAAAATTATGCAACAGACAAAACAGGGAATGGTCAAAACAAACCACAATCAGAAAGCGATAAAAACAAAATACCTGCTGAAAATAATGGAGAAATAGACCCAATAGAGGGGACAGAAGGAATAGAAAATTCAGAAATACCAACAATAAATACAGAACCAGAAACTAATAGACCAGACTCAACAAATACAAGCAATACAAATACTCCAAACCAAGGAAACAGCAATACAAACAATGGGAATAATAACAATTCAACAAATAATCCAGGAAATAGCGGAGAAGAAAACAACAACCAAACCCCAGATAAAGAACCAGGAAATGGAGAAGGGAATGGAGATTCTGGAAACGTGCCACCAATAGATTCTGGAAACGAAAACAACCCTGGAGACAATGAAGAAAAACCAGAAGAACCAAAATACGAACCATTCACATTTACTCCAAATGGAACTTTTGATACAGAAGTGATTTATATCAACGACCCAAATTATGACCATATGGACATCTACAATTCTGCATCATACAAAACAACAACAATATATGAAAATATGTACAAAATAAATGTAAAAAATATTATGTATTACTTTACTGTTTATTACAAAGATGGAACAAAAAATAGTTTTGTAATGTATCATAAAGAAAAAGCAAATTAAAAAAACAACATAGGATAGAGGTAGCAAAGTGGCATACATAAAATTCAAAGAATTAACAAAATATTTTGATTTCAAAGAAGAAATAATAGACATCGAAACTTTACCAGAATATGTAAAAGAATATGTTTATGAAAAAGAAAAAATAATTTTAGCCTATAAAAACAGCAAAGATTATGCAGTATTTACTGACAAAAGAATGTTATTATTTGATAGAGATCCGTTAGCAGTTTATTATAAAAAAGTACATGTAGTACCATATCGTTCTATATCTACCAGTGCGATTAACTACATGCCTGGAAAAGTAGAATTACTATTTAGTTTAGATAGTAGTTATCAATTACATATCAATTTTGTAGGAATGAATCATCAAAAGAAGGAAAACTTAAAACAAGTCTTTCGTTTAATGATGCGTCCAGAATAGAAGACTGTAAAGTCTTTTTTTATTGTTAAAACAGATAAAGAATAAATTAATCAAGAACTCCACAACCTAATACTGGTGATAACATATGAGTTTATGGGGAAAATACAAAAAAGAAGAAAACATAGAAAAACTAAATCAAGACATTGAAAGCGATATATTAATTATAGGTGGTGGAATTACAGGACTAACAACCCTTTATTATTTAAGAGAAAAAACAGACGTGGTTTTGGTCGAAGCAAATTCTATTGGAGAAGGTGTAACAAAAAATACAACAGGAAAACTTACCTTTTTACAAGGGGCAATTTATAGCGAATTAGAAAAGAATAGAAGCAAAGAGACAGCAATACAATATCTAAACTCTCAAAAATATGCAATTTCTTTAATAAAAGAAATCATAGAAAAAGAAAAAATAAATTGTGACTTAGAAAAAGTTGATTCTTACTTATTCACAAACAAAGAAAAAGAACTAGAAAAACTAAAAAAAGAAGAACAATTTTTAAAACAACAAAATATAGAAGTGCAAGAAAATTCACTTCCATTTAATGTTCCCTACTTAAAAGCAATCAGTGTTTCAGACACCTATGTTTTTAATCCTATCAAATACTTAAATCAATTAAAATCAAAAGTAAAAGAAAAAACAATCTACGAACAAACCAAAATCAAAAAAATTGAATTTCAAAACAATCAATATATTTGTTATACAGACAACGTAAAAATAAAAGCCAACAAAGTTATTATTGCATGTCATTATCCTTTTTTTATTCTTCCATTTCTACTACCAATCAAATCACATATAGAAAAATCTTATTTAATAGCAATCAAAGCGAATGATTACAAAAAAGCATCTTGCATCAACATTTCCAATCCTAGTATTTCTATAAGATATTATAAAGAAGAACAACAATCCTATCAAATTTTCCTAACCGAATCACACAATACTGCTATCAAGCAAAATGACCAAGAAAATTTTGAAAAAGTAAAACAAATATTTCAATTAAAAGAAGAAGAAATTGTAGCCAAATGGAGCAATGTAGACATTATAACAGATGACAAACTGCCTTACATAGGAAAAATAAAAGATCAACTTTTTATAGCAACCGGTTTCAATACTTGGGGAATGACAAATGGAATTCTTGCTGCTAAAATACTTTCAGACAACATAAAAGAAACAGAAAATGTCTACCAAGAGCTATTTAAAATTCATCGTAAGAATTTTTACAAATGCAAAAATTTACTTCCTAACTTAACCACGAGTATGTTAGCTATGATAAGAAGCAAATGGCAAAAGAAAAAATGGTATTCTAACAATATTACGTTTCAAAAAAAGAAAGGGAAAACAATTGCAATTTATAAAGACGAACAAGAAAAAGAACACATAGTTTATGCGACATGTCCTCATTTTGGATGCAGTCTTTTATTCAATGAGACCGAAAAAACATGGGATTGTCCCTGTCATAGTTCAAGATTTGATATAGATGGAAAATGTATAAAAGGCCCAAGTTCCTATGATATTTCTTACAAAAAATAAAATAAAAAAAGCAAGGAATATGGTATAATTCTAATAGGTGATTCTTTATGAAAATAAGTAGTGATTGGACAGATTACGAATGCATTGACGCTGGGGGAAGCGAAAAATTAGAACGTTTTGGAAAATTTGTATTTAGAAGACCCGATCCCCAAGCCATATGGGATGTAGAAGATTATACCATGTGGGAAAAGGTAGACGGATATTATCATCGAAGTCATGATGGCGGCGGGAATTGGGAATTTAAGCGGAAACTCCCTGATTTTTGGACCATGAACTACAAACACTTAACTTTTAAGATTAGTCCTACCAATTTTAAACACACAGGAATATTCCCTGAACAAGCTGCCAATTGGGATTTTTGTATGAACAAAATAAAAAATGCAAATCGTCCAATAAAAGTTTTAAATCTTTTCGCTTATACGGGATGTGCAACGATGGCAGTCGCTAGTCAAGGAGCAAGTGTAGTCCATGTGGATGCTTCAAAAGGAATGACGGAGTGGGCCAAAGCCAACTCGCGCCTTTCGCATTTAGAAGAAAAAGAAATTCGTTTTATTGTAGATGATTGTGTAAAATTTGTCAGTCGTGAAATAAGAAGAGGAAACAAATACGATGCAATAATTATGGATCCGCCCAGTTATGGAAGAGGACCCAACAAAGAAGTATGGAAATTTGAAAAAAATATTTATTATCTCATTGATTTATGTATGCAAGTTCTAACAAACAAGCCTTTATTTTTTCTAATCAATTCTTACACAACAGGAATTTCATGTATTGTCTTAGAAAACATACTAAAAACAACCATGTTAAAAAAGTATCCAAAAGGAAAAATCGAAGCAGGGGAAATAGGACTTCCTATCACAAGAGACAACTTAATTTTGCCATGTGGTATTTATGGACGTTGGGAAGAAAATGATTAACATTTTATACGAAGACAATCACATACTTGTAGTAGAAAAACCAATCAATCTCTTAGTACAAGAAGACGACACAAAAGATCCAGACTTACTAAACAATTTAAAATCCTATTTAAAAGAAAAATACAAAAAAACAGGAAATGTTTACTTAGGTTTAGTTCATCGTCTAGACCGAGTAGTAGGGGGAGTCATGGTATTTGCCAAAACGAGTAAAGCTGCAGGAAGGCTCTCCAAACAAGTAGAAAATCATGAGTTAAAAAAAATCTATTATGCAGTAGTTTGTGGAAACTTAAAAGAAAATGGTCATTTAGAACATTCTCTTTACAAAGATGAAAAAACAAACACCTCTTATGTAAGAAAAGAAGGAAAATTATCCATTTTAGAATATCAAACAATAGAAAAGAAAAAGAATTTAACTTTAGTAAAAATTAAATTAAAAACAGGAAGACATCATCAAATACGAGTTCAATTCTCGTACATTGGTTATCCTCTTTATGGTGATGCAAGGTACAACAAAAACTATCAAAATGGTGAACAAATTGCCTTATTTGCTAAAAGTCTAACATTTTTTCATCCCACAACCAAAGAAGAAATGACATTCACACTGAAATTACCAAAAAGATATCCATTTACATTATTTGAAAGAGAATAAATAAAAAATGAACTTTTAAAAAAGGAAGTTTATTTTTTTTTCTTTTTCATATACTTCAATAGGTGATAATATGCAAATACAAAAAATAGATGTTCCTTACCCAGAAATAAAAGTAGAACAAAAAGATGTGGAACTTGCCAAAGAAATATTAAATCTATATGCTGGTGAAATCAGTGAAGATACAGCTGTTCACAATTATGTATTTCAAATGCTTATTATGAGTGAAGACCAAAACCGAAAAAAAATCATAAAAGAAATTGCCATCACCGAAATGAAGCATTTAGAAATATTAGGATTATTAATAAAAGAACTAGGATTAACACCATTTTATGTTGGTGTCAAAAACAACACTACAAAGTGGTGGAGTGGAGAATACGTAAACTACGAAAAAGAATGGAAAAAAATCTTACTAGACAACATTGGACTAGAAGAACTAGCAATACAAAATTATCAAAAAGTCATAGAAAAAACAAAAGATGAACATGTTCGTCATATTCTAAAGCGAATCATACTAGACGAACGATTACACATTGAAATCTTTTCAAAATTATATAGTGAATGCAAATAATATGCTAAAATAAACTTGTGATGTACAAATGAGCAAACTATCCAATACACTACTATTACTAAACTATTTAAAAAGTGGCAGAAAATATTCTTTAAGCGAATTAGCAACTCTTCTAGAAGTATCAAAAAGAATGGTAAGAATCTATAAAGAAGACTTAGAAAAAGCAGGAATTTACATTGATACCATCAAAGGGCCTTATGGTGGCTATATCTTAAGAAGCAAAACCTACCTACCACTGCCTTTATTTACAATAGAAGATATAAAAAGAATAGAAAAATTAGATGCGAAAAAAGAACATCTAGATATTTTAAAGAAAATGAAATGCTTAACATATGAAAAAGAAACATTAGACACGAACAATACTAGTTTTAAAATCATAAGTAGAGCAATAAAAGAAAAAAGAAAAGTCAAAATTCTTTATTATACAGAAGGAAAAGGAAAAACACATCGAATCATCCATCCTTATCATATCATTTATTATAGCAGCTCGTTTGGATGTGCTGCCTATTGTGAGACAAAAAAAGATTTACGCCACTTTGCATTAGAACGAATAGAGAAAATAGAACTTTTAAATGAATTTTATAATTGAGACCATATATTACCACTTCTTGCGTTAAAGTGAACGCAAGAGGTGTTTTTAAAATGGGAAAATTAACAGATTATAATTATGAACAATTAAAAAAAAGAATAGAATATAGTTTAGAATACACAAATAAAGACTTTTATGAAAAACTAGAAAGTATAAAAGGAACTACACTAATTACAGGAGTCGGAGGAAGTCTAGTGGTTGCTATTTTTCTAAAAAAGATATTAGAGCGAAAAAACAATAATTTATGTGTGTTAGAAGAATTAGACCAAATTACAAATGAATGCACTCAACTTTTTCAAAATTTAATCATTATAAGCAGTAGTGGAAAAAATCATGGAGTAACAGAAAATTTAAAAAAAGACTTTAAAAGAAAATATCTATTCACTAGAAATAAGAAAGAAATCAAAGAAGCAACGCTATTAAACTATGAAATGATAGACCAAGAAAAAAGTTTTATTTCTCTCGCAAATACACTGGTACCCATAACCATTTTACTAAAATACTATACCAAAAAAGATAAACCAAGAAAGATAGAAATTCAAAAGTGGCCAGAAATAAAAAATAATCTCTCAGATTGGGAAGTTTTTTATGATGAAGCGAGCAAAGGAACTGCATATTTTCTAGAATCTACTTTTATAGAAGCAGGATTAGGAAATATCATTCTTCATGATAAATATAGTTATTGTCATGGCAGAAGTACACTTGCAAGCAAAAGAAAAGGGGAGTGCATTTATTTATTAAGTAAAAAAAATGATTTAGACCTTTGCTTACTAGAAAATATTAAAGTCCTATATCATTCAATTTATATACTAAAAAGTAACGAAAAAGATAGCATACTAATTGATTATGATTTATTATTACAAGCTTATGGTTTTGTATACCAAATAGCAAAAAACTTAAAAAGAGACTTATCCAAAGTAAAATATGCCAAAATTGTTTCAACACTTTATCACTTTAAAGGAGAAATGTAACATGAAATGCATTGGAGTAGGAGAACTAGTAGTGGATTATTACTACAAAAAAAACAAATTTCTAGGAAGAATGAATGGCAAATCCTTTCAAAATATTTGTATCAATCTAAAGTATTTAGGACAAAATGTAAAAATAATCGGTAGTGTAGGAAACGATGAAACAGGAACCTTTGCTCTAAATAACTTAGAAAAATTACAAGTCGAAACAGAAATCAAACGAAATACGTTAATAACGAATCGCATATACGTTGTAGACAACTTACATCATTTAGAATGGCAAGGAAAACGGTACTATCAAAACAAAGCAGAAATCTACGAAATAAAAGCAGAAAAAGATGATATTATTATTGTAGACAATATCAAGAGCAACATAAAAAAAAGCATTCAAAATTTATCCTGTGAAAAAGTAATAGACATAGGTTCTGCAAGAAGTTTGATCTATCTAAAAAAAGAACAATTGATAGAAAGAGTAAAAGGAATATTTACCATTATAAATATAAATGAAAAAGCTTACAACATAATCAAAGGAAAAATAAAAATAGAAGCGCAAGAGTTATGTAAATTATTGAACTTAAAATTATTAATAATCACCTATGGAGCAAAAGGTATATCTTATTACACCCCAACAATAAAAAAAGAATATCAAATAAAAAAGCCCTACAAAGAAGAAGACGCAACAGGAGCTGGAGATGCATTTTTTTCTATTCTCATCAATGAATACATAAAAAAAGACAGAAAAATAACGGAAGAGTTCTTGGACACTTGTTTTCAATTAGGACATCAATATGTAAAAAAAGTAGTACAAACTAGTGGAGCACTTAGTCATATTCTACCCTTACAAAGAGAAATAGAAAAGGAATAAAAATTGATTTTACTTGTCCATTTCTCCATGATATAATGATTACAATAGAAAGAGGGTTCGACAATGGAAAATACATACGATTGTATTGTGATTGGTGCAGGAAACGCTGGTCTTATTGCGACGCTTGAATTAGTGAAAAAGAATAAAAAAGTGTTATTATTAGAAAGCAATCTTACTCCTGGAGGATTTGCAACAAGCTTTAAAAGAGGTCGATTTGAATTTGAAGCTTCATTGAATCAAATCACTGATTATGGAAGAAAAGAGAATCCAGGAAAAATTTACAAACTTTTTGAAAAATTAGGTCTAAATGAAAAGATAGAATTAGAAACCATACCAGAGGCTTACCATGTATATGAAACAGAAAGCAAAGAAAATTTTAAAATGCCATTCGGTATCGATGAGTACATAGAAAAAATGGAAGAATACGTTCCAGGGAGCTACGAATCAATAAAAAATTTCTTTTCGTTAGCTATTGAAGTAAAAGATGCCCTAGCTTATATAGAAGAAAGCAAAGGGGGAATCAATGAAGAAATACTAAATAGTGAATATGAAAACTTTATGAAAGTGGCAACTCATTCGGTTGATAAAGTATTAGATGCTTTAAAAATGCCTAAAAAAGCGCAAGAAATACTAACATCTTATTGGATTTTTTTAGGAAGTCCTACAGAAAATTTAAGTTTTGTTGAATTTGCAACAAGCCTGCATACTTATATTTCCTTAGGAGGCCAAATCCCCAAAAAAAGAAGTTACGAAATTAGTATCTTACTTGCCGAAGAAATAGAAAAAAATGGGGGAGAAATCAAATATTTATCCACAGTCAAAGAAATTTTATTCAAAGACAAAAAAATAGCAGGAGTACAATTAACCAATGGAGAAATTTATAAAGCCAATCATATCATTTCTTCTGTATCCCCAACATTTGTATATGGCAAATGGATACCTAGTCCTATGTTACCAAAAGAAGCTTTGAAACTAACGAATTCGCGTGTTTTAGGAGCCCAAGGGTTTGCTATTTACTTAGGATTAAATCAAACAGCAGAAGACTTAGGACTAAATGATTACACATACATCATACATCATTCATTAAATAGCAACAAAGAATTTCAACATCGAAGTAGCATCAAAAACAGTAGTAGCATAGCAGTTGTAATCAACAATGCAAATCCATTATGTTCTCCGAAAGGAACCTGTATCATCAATCTTATATCTACTTTTTTTGGAGAAGCATTTGAAAAGAATATAACAGAAGAAAACTATTTTGAATTAAAAGATAAAATCGCCGAAGAAATAATTAGTACATTTGAAAATACTACAGGAATCAAAATAAAACCATACATAGAAGAAATAGAAATTGCAACCCCAGTCACATTTGCTAGATATGGAGGACATCCTGGGGGAGTAATTTATGGTTACAAAAGAACCGGTTTAGACAATACCCTTCCAAGAATGCTTACCATGGGAAAAGAAAACTATATAAAAAACTTACAATTTTGTGGGGGATTTGGGGTATATGCTTCTAGCTATAGTTCCGCGTACTTATCAGGAGATTTAGCCGCCAAGTTAACAAGAAGAGATATAGCAAGTGAAGAAAGAAATAAGGAGGAAGACGCATGGCAAAGCTAAACTTAAATGGTTTAGGGAAAAAAGAGATAAAAAAATTTTATGAAATACCAAAAGAACGAGACAAAATCATTCGTGACACATCTGCAAGTCAAATAAACACCAACTTTTTAATCAACAAAATTGCCAAGAACTTACATCCAAAAGTGCAATATGTCAAAGTAGCAAAAATCATAGAAGAAAATGAAGAAACAAAAACCTTTGTCTTAACTCCCGACTTAGAAACCAGTACCAAACAACTCGCAAAATTCAAGCCTGGGCAATATATAAGTATAGAAGTTCCTATCGGAGAAAGTCTCTACAAAAGGCCCTATACATTAAGTAGCAGTCCCAAAAAAGTAGAAGAGAATAAATATACCATAACCATAAGAAGAGTTCCTTATGGGAAAGTTTCCAATTATTTTCTTGATCATGTAGAAATAGGGGATGCTTTCAAAATAAGTGCTCCAACAGGAGAACTCTATTACAATCCTCTTCGCGATGCAAACCATATCATTGGGATAGCAGGAGGAAGTGGAATCACTCCATTTATGTCTATGGCAGAAGCTATTTATGATAAAACACTAAATTGTAAATTGACCATTCTTTATGGTGTCAAATCCAAAAGTGACATTATCTTTAGAGAAAGATTAGAAGAAATAACTTCCAAAACAGACAATGTAAAGCTAGCATATGTTATGGTCGTCGATGACGATACGGAATTTGCCTCTAGCTTTATCGATAGAGAATTATTAGACAAATACCTAGAAGAAGAAAATTCCTTTTTTGTGAGTGGGCCATTAAGTATATATGAAAGAATGAATGAAGTATTAAAAGAATACAACCTTCCTATAAAATATATTCGTCATGATGCTTTTATGAGCGAAATGGAAATTTACAAAGAAGAAGAATACAATGTAAAAATTCTAACCCACAACGAAGAAATAAACATAAAATGCAATAGCAAAGAAACCATCCTTGCAGCCATGGAAAGAAATGGCATCCTTGCTCCAAGCAGATGTCATGTAGGAGAATGTGGTTTTTGCAGAAGCAAATTAATAAGTGGAAAAGTAAAAACATTCAATGATACAATAAGAATAGCAGATAGACAATACAATTATATTCATCCATGTGCTTCGTATCCAGAAAGTGATATCGTCTTAAAATTACCTAAATAAAAAAAATCACATCCAAACATGTGATTTTTTCTATTATCTGTTGTAGAATTCAACAATAAGGCTTTCGTTAATCTCTTGATTAAGTTCACTTCTATCAGGAAGTCTTACATAGCTACCTGATAACTTCTTATCATCAAAACTAACATAAGCAGGACGATTAAGAGTAGCTTCTACAGCTTCACGAATTGCTTTATGATCTTGTGAATTTTCTTTAACAGAAATAATATCTCCTGGTTTTACTTGGAAAGATGGAATATCCACCTTTTTGTCATTAACCAAAATATGTCCATGATTAACAACTTGTCTTGCAGCACGTCTAGTTTTAGCCATACCCATACGATAAACCAAATTATCCAAACGACTTTCTAACAATTTAAGTAAGTTCTCACCAGCAACACCTTTCATACGGCTTGCTCGTTCAAAAACTTTTCTAAATTGTTTTTCTGTTAAACCATAAAGCAAACGAACCTTTTGTTTTTCTTGCAACTGAACACCATACTCACTAATCTTTTTTCTACGATCAGCGCCATGCATACCAGGTGCATAAGGTCGACGTGCAAGTTCTTTTCCATTTTCTAAAAGGGAAAAGTTAAGTCTTCTTGCTTTTTTATAAGCAGGACCAGTATATCTTGCCATAATCGTTTCTCCTTTCTTTTTATTTGCTATAAGTTATGAAAAATATTGTAATTAGGGAGTTTAGATAAATCATTTCACTAAGGCAGACTTTGCTACTTTGAAAATTATTCTAAACACGTTAACTCTTTATTTTTCGCTGCCAACTCATTGCATTACTAATTATACACTATATTTTTATTATGTCAAATCAGGAAATATACCTCATGCTTTTCAAAAAAAGACTAGTATTTTTAAAAAGCATAAGGTATACTAAAAAAGTTCGTAAAAGAAAGAAGGGAACATATGACAACATTACAAGAACAAGTTGCTAAATTTACAAAGAATAATGAAAGAGTATGCTATTTTGATTATTCAAAAAGAGAAAATGGTGTGGATCCAAGAAAAAAAGAAGACAATCTAAACATTCTTCTTTATCTCATAAAAGGATACAATTTTATTTATTTAATTGGTTTTCCAGTACCAGAAGAATGTAAAACAATATTTGTTCTCATGACGACTATTATTAAGGAAGAAATTCCAGTAGAAGAAAAAATAGAAGAACTAAAAAAAGAATTATTTTTAAAAGAAAAAACACAATACCAAGAAACACTAAAAGGAATACAATGGATACAAAACAATGTGGAAGAAGTAATAAAAAATTCCTATTTACCTTATGTTGTTGATCTCATCATCAAAAAAGAAGAAAAGATGCAAGAATTAAAATCTATCTAGAATATTTAGAACCAACAAACCCCTTAGATGAAACTAGAAAAAGAAAAATAAGTTAATTACAAAAAGAAGAAAAAAATGGTACAATATAGTTGGTGAAACAATGAACAAAACGGCACAAGAAATACTAACAATGTTAGAACAACATGGTTTTGAAGCTTATATCGTGGGAGGATACGTCCGCGACTTTTTATTAAATAGCAAAAGCACCGACATTGATATATGTACGAATGCAACCATGAAAGAAGTTTTAGAATTCATTTCAGGGGAAGTAAACGAATATCATTCTTTAAATTTAAAAAAGAATGAACTAAACATTGACATAACAACATTCCGAATCGATGGTTCCTATCAAAACAGAAGACCTACAGAAATCGCGTACACAAAAGAGTTAAAAAAAGATTTAGAACGACGTGACTTTACAATCAACACGATTTGTATGAACAAAGAAGGAAAAATAATAGACATATTAAATGGTAGAAAAGATTTATATAACAAATGCATTCGAATGGTAGGAAATAGAGAAACTAAGGTAAAAGAAGATCCCTTACGGATTTTAAGAGCCATACGATTTGCAACCACATTGGATTTTGAAATCGAAGAAGATTTAAAACAAGAAATAAAAAAACAGAATCACCTAGTAGCCACTTTAAGCACCTATCGAATAAAAGAAGAAATAGCCAAAATAATTACATCGCCCAACTATAAAAAAGGACTCAAATTACTAAAAGAATTAAAATTATGTGAACACCTAGGAATCTCTTATACAAATATAGTCTACACAAAAGATATTTGTGGAATGTGGGCCCAAATGAAAATAACCAAAACTTTTCCATTTACAAAAACAGAAAAAGAGAATATAGTAAAGTTAAAAGAAATAAAGGAATTGGGAATAATCAATCGAGAAGTGATTTACAACTATGGGTTATATCTTTCTTTAATCGCAGGAGAAATTCTTGGCATAGAAAGTAATTCTATTTATAAAATAGAAAAAGAAATGCCTATGAAAGAGAAAAAAGAATTAGCTCTAACATTTCCTGAACTAGAAAATATAGTAGGTAACCTCTCCAAAAAAGAAGCAGGGATTCTTATGAAAAAACTAGAAAAAGAAGTACTATATGGACGAATTTCCAATGAAAAAAAAGAATTAATGAACTATATAACAAACAACAAGACGAGGTGGTTTTAAATTGAATATAGAATTATTAAAAGAAAATACGATTTGTTTTCCAAGTTTTTTAATTCCAATGGCGAAAAAGTTTTCATTGAACTTGGAAGATTTTCTTCTTTTGGCCTATTTTTGGAATTTTAAAGAAGCAACCTTTGACGTTTCACTAATAAAAAAAGAAACAAAACTATCAGAAAGTGAAATTTTAACTTCCTTTAACAATCTAATAAGTAAAAAAGTAATAGCTTTGGATACTAAAAAAGATGGAAATGGAAAAATTGTAGAATACATTAACTTAGATAGATTATGTCAAGACATTTTACTTTCATACCAAGAAGAAGAAAATGAAAATTCTAAAAAAGACATTTTCACTATCTTTGAAAATGAATTTGGACGACCTTTTTCCTCTATGGAATACGAAATCATCAAAGCATGGATTGACAAAGGAATCAAAGAAGAACTCATTTTAGGAGCTTTAAAAGAAGCGGTGTATAACAATGCGAACAGTTTAAGATACATTGATACCATCTTAAACAATTGGAAAAAGAAAGGGTACAAAACAATGAAGGAGGTACGTAATCATAACTATGGTCGTAAAGAAAAAGAAACACCGCAAGAGTTATTTGATTACAATTGGTTAGATGATAACGAAGAATAAAACAATAGAATATTTAGAGGAATTATTTCCAGATGCAAGATGTGAGCTTCAATACAAAAAAGACTATGAATTAGTAATAGCGACGGTATTAAGTGCGCAATGTACAGACAAAAGAGTAAATCAAGTAACAGAAGAATTATTTAAAAAATATGATATATTTTCTCTAGCCAAAGCAAATAGAAAAGACATTGAAAAAATAATTAGACCCGTAGGAACATTTACAAGAAAAGCCATGTACATAAAAACCATTGCGGAAGAGCTTGTAAAAAACTACAATGGAATCGTCCCAAACGATAGAGAATTTTTAGAAAGCTTACCAGGAATAGGACGAAAAACATGCAACGTAGTACTATCCAATCTTTATGATGTTCCAGCAATTGCAGTAGATACTCACGTTGAAAGAGTATCGAAACGACTAGGACTTGCAAAGAAAAACGATACAGTACTACAAGTAGAAAAAAAGTTAATGAAATACTTTCCAAAAGACAAATGGAGTAGAATTCATCATCAAATGGTTTTATTTGGAAGATACAAATGCAAAAGTATCTCCCCAGATTGTACCGATTGCAAATACCAAGAATATTGTAAATACCAAAAAGAAAAATAGTTAGAATTTTTTCAATCTAACTATTTTTTAATTTTCTTTCTTTTTTACAACAACTGTATACGTTTTAGTTGTTGTTTCATCACCAGCAGTCACAAGGATTTTACAAGTGGTCATATCTCCTGTAAGAGGACAAACGAGACCAGAAGTAATCGAAGCTTTAGAATCCAAAGTCGTTCCAGTAAAAGTGACAGAATTTAAACTATTTTCTACCAAAAGGGTATAAGAAGTCACATCCTTAGAAAAAGTAGGACTTAAAGTACCAGAAACAGTAGATAAAGTTTTCAAAGAAGCATCGGTTGGAATAGAAGAAGATCCTAAATTTGCTTTAATCGTTAGTCCGTTACTCATATTACTTTTAAAAATACTATAAGCAGACTTAATCACAAAAGTATAATCTGTGGCTTCATTAGCAACATAAGTATAAGTAGTTTTGTCGGTATAACCAAGAGAAATCAAAGAGCCATCTTTATTTTGTAAATACACTTGGTATCCTAAAGTACCTATATGACTATTATTATATTGAATACGTTCGTTATAGTATTTCTCTGCAAAACTAGTATCCTTACTTTTATAATTATCATTAAAATACGTTTGTAATTTATTAGTATCAATCGCATCCGGAGTAGCAATTGGATTCCAAGTCAAAGTAATCGATGCACCATTCACTAACGAATTTCCATTGGTTGGTGCCTCCAAAGTATCAAATCTTGAAGAAACAGTAGTAGGTTCAGTACCTGCTTTATAAATAGAAGTTAATTTTAAATCTTCAGGAGTATGACTACTTGCAAGTTGGAAAGGAACAGTACCCCATTCAACAGTCACTTCAACAACACCACTTGGTCTTTCAAAACGAGCATTTGGTTTTAAAATTCGTTTTGCAACAGCCTCCATAATTCTTCTTCTTGCTTGCCCACCAGGAGTACTAGTTAAATAGCCATCGGAATGCTTATCATAACCATACCACAAAGCGATAGAGTAATCCGTTGTATAAACAATATTCCAGTGATCAGGTGTAGCATTGGTTGGAATCTTATTGGCTTTTGCTTGCGCTTCATCAATGGTTGTGGTACCACCCTTAGCAGCGACATCCGTATTACTAATTCGTATGTTACCACCGACATTTCTAGCACCACCTTCTGTCAACATATGATTAATCATATAAGCGGTTTCTTTACTCATCACTTGTATCTTTGTATATTTATAAGGAACTTCTTCCTCATTTTCCAAATAAACAATTTTAGTAAAAGAATAAGGTTCAATGTAATAGCCACCTCGACCGAATGTTGCATAAGCAGCACTCATATCCAGAGGACTAGCGCCTCCCACATTTGGATTGGTAGGAAGAGCAGAGAATGCACCAATACTATAAGATTCATACAAATCTTTACCATAATCAATTCCTAAATTATGAACAAATTCAGCGATTTTAGCAGGATCCACTTGTTGGAAAGCTTGCAAAGCAGGAACGTTACGAGAATCAATCAAAGCTTCGCGCATGGTAATTAAACCTTTATGTTTTCCATCATAATTACGAATAGTTCCTCCACCAGAATAAGTATAAGGTTCGTCAAAGAAAAGTTGACTAGTAGAAGCATTGTTATACTCAATCAAAGGTCCATAATCGAATAAAGGTTTCGCTGTTGATCCGATTTGTCTTGTACGAACGAGAGCACGATTGGTTCCCGTTTTAATATAATTTCTTCCAGGAGCAAGTCCCAAAATAGAACCATCTTGTGTAGAAGTAACTGCAATACCATTTTGAACCTTATCGTTTACAAACTTATAAAGTTCACCATTTTCTAAAGAAGTAAGAACATTTTGAATATTTCGATCCAAAGTCGTATAGATTTTCATTGGTGTAGTAAGAGGGTCACTACCAGTTTTTTCCTTTACCTCATCCAAAACATATTCAATAAATGGTTGCAAACCATCATCACTTGTTTGCACATCATTCGATTTCATTTTCAAAAGAGAAGCAATAGGAATTTCCCCTGCAGCCGCAGCTTCTTCCTCTGTAATATATCCATGTCTAGCCATTAAGCTAAGAACTACTTTCTGACGAGACTTACAATTTTTAGGATTTCTTATAGGGTGATAATACGATGGGTTATTAAACATACCAACAAGCATAGCAGCTTCTGGCAAAGACAAATCACTAACGTGTTTTCCAAAATACGTTTGACTCGCTTGTTCGATTCCATAAATTCCATCATAATTGGCACTACCATAACCAAGCCATTGGGTATTCATATAAAACTCAATAATTTCTTCTTTGGTATAGGCTTTTTCAATTTTAAAAACGGCCATATAAATATCAGTAAACTTACGAACAATACTAACATCTTTACTTGTATAGGTATTTTTAACAAGTTGCATCGTTAATGTAGAAGCACCACCGGCATCCTTACCCATTGCTTGTTTAATACTTGCAGTAAAAAAACGAGCGGCATCAAATCCATTGTGTTGAAAAAATCTTGAGTCCTCAGTAGCTACCAATGCATCAATTAACACTTGTGGCAAATCGTTATAAGTAATCAGTTCTCGATTTTCTTCACCAACACGAGCAATTTCGTTATTGTCCTTATCATACAAAACTGTTGCTTCCTTATTATATAGTTTTGTTGTAACAAAATCAGGAGCAGTTAAAATAATATAAAGTCCAAAAGCCAAAACCAAAAGAGCAACTAAAATACCCATAGTCATTAAAAAGAGTAAAATTCCATTTTTAACTCTTCCTTTTTTCTTTACTTTTTCTTTTTTCTCTTTCTTATTGTGTTTTTTAAGTAGTTTCAATTTCGCCATAAATATCCTCCTTAAAATAAATATAATTGACTGTTCTTAAATAATCGAGTGGGGGAGTAAGTCCATACGGAATAACAAATCCCATTTCTTTTATAAAATCATAATCAATACTTTTTCTTTCGTGTGTATTTTTATAATTAAGAAAATCATCGCCCTTTAATAAATAAACAATATCATTCATTTTAATAAGCAAAAAAACAATTCCTTGATGTTTTAAAACGCTTTCAATATGTTTTATTTGATGAGCATGAATATTTGCAAGGGGAAACGATGTCTTATTTTGAGTTACTTTTGCTTCAAACTCAATATATTTTCCTCTATACAAACCATTATAATCGAGAGTAGAAGGTTCTTTAAAATAAGCTCGTTCAATGATTTTTCCTTTTGGAGAATAAGAAACATTCGTAACCCCGATAGGAGTAGGCTTCTTAAAAATAAGAGCAATATCTTTCTCTAAATAATAATCATTACTTAGATTGATTTCATCTTCCAAATCCATTCCTCGATTTTTATGAGAGAGAGGGTTTTTATAAGTCTTTACAATACGATTAGGATAATTCACGTTTCACCCTCCTAACCAAATTATACTATAAAGTTTTCCATTTTACTATATTAAGGAAAAGAATTTGACAATAGAAGGCAAGAAAAGTTAGTATACATTTTTTTAGCGTAATGACATAAAATAAAAAAGAAAGAATTGCAACTTGACGTACGTTTAAAAGTACGTTATCATATTTATGAGGTGATGCAGAATGGCTACAATTAATATTACGAATGCTCGTCAAAATTTGTATAAATTAGTGTCTGATGTAAATGTTGGATTTAATCCTATTACCATAGTAAACAATAAAGGGAAAAATGCAGTTTTAATTTCAGAGGATGAGTGGAAAAGTATTGAAGAAACATTATATTTATTAAGTATTCCGGGATATGTAGAAGAAATAAATAGCATGAGACAAAATGAGATATGGGAAGAAAACGAGGAATATACTCCAAATGAAGAATGGTAAACCATATAGAATTATATTTTCAAAACAAGCCAGTAAAGATAAAATAAAACTTAAAAATTCCAATTTAGATAAGAATTGTCAAAATATATTAAATTTAATGAGGGAAAATCTCTTTTGTTATCCACCTACTTATGAAAAACTATGCGGAGAATTAAATGGATTATATTCAAGAAGAATAAATAGACAACATCGTATTGTTTATGAAGTAGATGAAGAAAAACATGAAATCCATATTTTTAGAATGTGGACACATTATGAATAAAACGAAGAAAGGGAAAGTATCCCTTTTTTGTTTGATGCAGCTGTTGTGGATGTTACAAGAGATGATGTAAGAAAAAATTTTTTGTAAGAACATGTCGAAACCCTAGATTTTATCTATAATTTTATTACAATGGAACTAAGAAGGTGATAAATGTGTTTCACATGGATGCTTTTTATAATGAAATGTTAGAAAAAATAAACAATGCAGAAGTAACAATGCATGGGAAAATCATACAAGAAAAAGAAGTAAAAAACATCAACAAAGCATATACTATTACAGAAGAAAAAAAAGAAAATATTGACAAGAAATAGACACTTGTTTGTTACTTGACACAAACTCTTGCTTTTATTATAATATGGGTGTAAGAAGGTGGTAATTGTGCAAAATGATAAGATACTATTAACAGCGCAAGACATTTTAGAAAAAGATTTTAAAATCGATGCGAGAGGATATCGTCCGCAAGAAGTAGATAAATTTTTAGATGTAATTATTACCGACTACACAGAGTTTAACGCGATTATTAAAAGACAAGCAAGAGAAATACAAGCTTTAAATGATGACAACGCAAAATTAAAACAAGAATACAGCAAATTAAGAAATCGTTTAGAGGCAGTAGGAGAAGAAGGTGGAAATAGTCGCTCAAGCGTTAACAATGTAGATCTTCTAAGAAGAATTAGTCAATTAGAAAAAGTTGTATTTGGAAGAAATGAATAATTTGTAGGCAAATGCTGCAACATGTAGTTGTAGAGGAAAGTCCATGCTCGCACAATCTGTGATTGATTGTAGTGTTCGTGCTTAGGGAAAAAATAACCTAAGGTAGAGAAATCTAACGGCGAAGAAATTACCTTTAAAATGGTAAAAGTATTCATAAAGTGCCAAAGAGACGAGCTTTTTTGGAAACAAAAAAGGTGGAACGTGGTAAACCCCGCGAGCGAGAAACCCAAATTTGGTAGGGGAGCTTTTGCAAGTGAAGAAGAAACAAGCAAAGGACCGTAAGGTAGATAAATATTTGCCACACAAAAAGTGTACAGAACATGGCTTATGCAGGTTATTTATTTTAATTACAAAGGAGTGAAAAATCTTGAACGAAATTGGTGAGCTCTTTCGAGTAACCAGGGAGGAAGCTGGTGTTTCCATTAGTGAAGCCAGTAAAGATTTGGATATAAAAGAGGTTATATTAGAAAATATCGAAGATGGGAACATTGGTTGCTTCAAAGATATTTATGTATTAAAAGATTATATAGTGGGATATTCAAAATATTTAGGAATTGATTCTACAAAAGTAATTGATAACTTTAATGAGTATATGTTTGAATACACATCAAAAATCCCACTAGAAGAAATTGAAAAAAAAATGCAAGAGCAAAATAATACAAAAGAGGAGAAAAAAGAAATCATTTCGCCTTACACAAAAGAAATAAAAAAAGAAAAGAAAAGCTTCTATGTATTTCTTTATTGTATAGTAATTCTTATGATTATGTTTATAGCTTTTTGGAGTGTCAAACAAATCATAGTAAATAAAGAAACGGCTTCTTTTATTAGTTATGTCAAATAGGAGGGAAAATGAATTTACCAAATAAAATTACGATTACAAGAATCATTTTATCCATTGGTGTGCTTGTTTTATTAATACTTCCTTGGTATCAATTTGGAATACAATTTCCTATAGTTACAATCGCTGGAAAAATCATTGTAGATACAAAATATTTAATTGCAGGGGTAGTATTCTTAATTGCTTCTATTACTGATTTTTTGGATGGCTACATTGCAAGAAGTGAGAATTTAGTGACTGATTTTGGAAAAGTGATGGATGCCATAGCAGATAAAATTTTAGTAAATGGAATATTAATTATTTTAGCTTATCATGGATTTATAAGCATTTTGGTTCCCATCATTATCATAACGAGAGATACATTTGTGGATGCAATCAAAATGGCTAGTGGAGCCAAAGGAAAAGTCGTAGCAGCTAGTAATTTAGGAAAATTAAAAACCATTTTTATGATGATAGGGATAACGTTTATGTTATTTTATAATCTTCCTTTTGAGTTACTTCATGTTCCGTTTGCAGATATTTTAATTTTACTTGCATGTATTTTATCCATTGTATCAGGTTGTCAATATTACTTTAAAGCAAAAGAATTATTATTTAAAGAGAAATAAGGAATACCTACTTATTTCTTCTTTTTTTAAATTCAAATTTTGAGAATTGGCAAGAAAAAAGTCGTTCAATTTTCCATTTTTTTTAGACAAATTTTAAAAAATTAGTAGAAAAACCAAGTAACAAACAATTGTTTGGAAAAATGTTGACAAAGCAAGTGGAATATAATAAAATGAGGGTGTAATAAAAAACAAGAAGGAGATATTTTATGAAAACAACCAAAGACGTAAAAGACAAAGATAAAGCATTAGAGGCAGTTCTAGCAGATATAGAAAAACAATTTGGAAAAGGAGCCATCATGAAACTTGGCGAGGATTCTCATATGGAAATAGATGTGACAAGTAGTGGTTCCCTAACACTAGATGTAGCCTTAGGAGTCGGAGGATTTCCAAAAGGAAGAATTATAGAAATCTATGGACCAGAATCTTCTGGAAAAACAACCTTTGCCTTACAAGCGATAGCAGAAGTTCAAAAAGTAGGAGGAAGAGCAGCATTTATTGACGCAGAACATGCTCTAGATCCTGTATATGCTAAAAATTTAGGAGTCAATATTAATGAACTTTTATTATCTCAACCAGATACAGGAGAGCAAGCATTAGAAATTTGTGAAGCATTAGTAAGAAGTGAAGCAGTAAATATTGTAGTCATTGACTCCGTAGCAGCTTTGGTTCCTCAAGCAGAAATTGATGGAGAAATGGGAGATACGCATGTAGGATTACAAGCAAGATTAATGAGTCAAGCCCTTCGTAAACTATCTGGAACAATTAATAAAACAAAAACAACAGCTATATTTATCAATCAATTAAGAGAAAAAGTAGGAGTCATGTTTGGAAATCCAGAAACAACTCCAGGAGGAAGAGCATTAAAATTCTATTCAACAATACGTTTGGACATTCGTCGTGCAGAACAAATAAAAAATGGAGACCAAGTAATAGGAAATCGTACGACAATTAAAGTAGTAAAAAATAAAGTAGCGCCACCATTTAAAACAGCAAGTGTAGATATTATGTACGGAGAAGGAGTAAGTCGTGAAGGAGAAATCATTGATATTGCTAGTGAATTAAACATTGTAGAAAAAAGTGGTGCTTGGTATTCTTACAATGGTGAAAAAATAGGACAAGGAAAAGAAAATGTAAAAGCAATGCTTAGAGAAAATAAAGTACTTAAAGAAGAATTAGAACATAAAGTACGTGTACATTATGGTTTTGATAAAGAAACAGAAAAGAAAGAAAAAATACCAGTAGAAGAATAACAATAATTTTATTGTATGAGATAACGAAAACGTTATCTTTTTTTATTGATTTTTTTGCTGGGGGGGGGGTATAATCAAACTATAAAGAAATACTAGGGGGAAGGAAAGAAAGGAATTTTTTATATGACAAAAGGAGATATGTACACAAAACAAATTTTTGAAAGGATTTTAAAGGAAGGTTGCTTAGACGAAAATCCACGTCCTCATTATGAAGATGGAACACCTGCCCATACGTTAAGTGTCAATCATGGAATGTGTACCTATGATTTAACCGGGGGGGGGGAGTCTCCATTAATAACTTTAAGACCAATTGCTATAAAAAGTAGCATTGGTGAATTATTATGGATATACCAACAACAATCCAATAATTTAGATGTTTTAAAAGAAAAATATCATGTAACTTGGTGGGATGAATGGGATATTGGTAATAGGACAATTGGCACTTGTTATGGACATACTATAAAACGATACAATTCTATGGAAAAATTATTAGATGGAATGAAGAAAGACCCAGATGGAAGACGTCACATAATTAGTTTGTGGCAGGAAGAAGAATTAAATGACAATCCAGGTCTAAAACCATGCGCTTTTTTAACAATGTGGAATATTCGCCATGGAAAAGATGGAGTAGACTATCTAGATATGTGTTTAACACAGCGCTCGAGCGATTTTGCAACAGCTGGATGTATCAATCAAGTACAATATTTGATTTTTCA
Organism: uncultured Mycoplasmatota bacterium; assembly: GCA_947649365.1. Lineage (GTDB taxonomy): Bacteria > Bacillota_I > Bacilli_A > RF39 > UBA660 > MGBC108787. Next base: position 25,303 of record CANSRH010000017.1, read on the forward strand.
ACTAATGGTTGCAAGACATCTTAATTTAACACCTGGTCGTTTTACTTGGTTTTATAATAATATTCAAATTTATGATAGACATATTGAACAAGTAAAAGAAATGCTTCGAAGAGAGCCAATAGAATGTAATCCAAAATTTATACTTAATCCAGATAAAACCAACTTTTTTGACTTTGAACCAAATGATGTAATTCTAGAAGATTATCCAAGACAATTAATAAAAGAAAAAAATCCACAATTAAAATTTGAGATAGGAATATAAAAATGAAAGAAATAAATATGATTGCTGCAATCGGTGCGAACAGAGAATTAGGATATCAAAATGATTTAATATGGCATTTTAAAGAAGATATGAAATTCTTTCGTAAAATAACAAACGGTCATCCGATTATTATGGGGAGAAAAACATTTGAATCTCTTCCAAATTTGTTACCTAATAGACAACACATAGTATTATCACATCAAAATTTAGAAATACCAGAAGTAAAAGTATTTTCTTCTAAAGAAGAAATAGACTTCTACTTAAAAGAATTAGAAGAAATTCCATTTGTTATTGGAGGGGCTTCTTTATATCGAATGTATTTATTAGAAGCGAAAAGAATTTATTTAACAGAAATACAAGCTACTCATCCCGCAGATGTGTATTTTCCAGAAATACTTTTAGATAGATACGAAAGAAACACGATATATTCTGGCGACGAAAGGAATACAAAATATGAAATAAATGAATATGTATTAAAAAAATCATTACAACTGGAAGCATCCAATAAGAATTAGCAAAAAATTTATTGCTAATTTTTTCTTTAAACTTTATAATAGTACTATAGACTTATTTATTGAATAATGAATTTGCTATAGATAAAAATAATGGAGGAAAATAGTATGGATTTTAATTTAGCATCCATTATTTTAGCTTTGATGATTGGAATTATCGGTGGAGTAGCAATTACTATGGTTTTAAATATCATAAAAGGAAACCAAGCCGAAGCAAAAGCCAAAGAATTATTAAACGATGCCAAAAAAGAGGCAGACAAGCACAAAAGAGATTCTTTATTAGAATTAAAAGAAGAATCTTTTCGTCTAAAACAAGAAGCAGAAAAAGAAATCAAGCAAAAGAAACAAGAAGCCAAAGAAGCAGAAAATCGATTAATGCAACGAGAAAACAACTTAGACAAGCGAGAAGAAATGCTTCAAAAAAGAGATGCAATGTTAGAAGATCGTGACAATAATTTGATAGCCAAGCAAAAAGAATTACAAGAAAAAGAAGCCAAAATGGATGAAATGTTGAAAGAAGAATTACAGCAACTAGAAAATATTTCTAAATTTTCTCGAGAAAAAGCACGTGACATGATTATGAAGCGGATAGAGAGCGAGATGTCTTTAGAAATAACAAATTACATCAAAGAAAAAGAAAGAGAAGCAACATTGGTTGCCAATGAAAAAGCAAGAGATTTAATTGTTTCAAGCATGCAGCGATATGCAGAAGATGTTGCAAGTGAGCAAACGGTGAGCACAATTACTCTTCCAAACGATGAAATGAAAGGAAGATTAATTGGTAGAGAAGGAAGAAATATAAGAACCATTGAATCCGTAACAGGAGTGGATTTAATTATTGATGACACACCAGAAGCAATTGTAATATCAAGTTTTGATCCGTTACGTCGTGAAATGGCAAAAGTAACAATTGAAACATTGATAAAAGACGGAAGGATACATCCATCTCGAATAGAAGAAGTGTATGACAAAGTTTCAAAAGACATTGACAATAAAATTACTGACATGGGACAAGAAGCCTTGTTTAATTTAGGAATAACCAATGTAGAACCAGACTTAGTGCATCTTATTGGGAAACTACACTTTAGAACAAGCTATGGACAAAATGCCTTACAACATTCAATAGAAGTAGCGAATCTAGCAGGTCTAATGGCAAGTGAATTAGGAGAAAATATAACACTGGCCAAAAGAGCAGGATTATTACATGACATTGGAAAGTCCATTGATTTTGAAATGGAAGGTTCTCATGTGGAAATTGGTTTGGATATTGCAAAAAAATACCATGAAAATGAAATAGTAATGAATGCCATTGCCTCTCACCATGGTGATGAAGCACAGACTTCAATTATTTCTGTTTTAGTACAAATAGCAGATACTTTATCTGCTGCAAGACCAGGAGCAAGAAATGACTCTTTAGAAAACTATATCAAACGATTAGAACAACTAGAAGAAATAGGAAATTCTTTTGAAGGAGTAGACAAAGCCTTTGCTATGCAAGCGGGACGTGAAATACGTGTCATGGTTCGTCCAGAAGAAATTGATGATGCCACAAGCTTTAAATTAGCAAGAGAAATGAAAGAAAAAATAGAAGCAGAAATGCAATATCCTGGGACAATAAAAATTACAGTAGTAAGAGAAACAAGAGCGCAAGAAGAAGCAAAATAACAAAAGCTTCTTTTTTTTAGAAAATAAAAAGAAACCAACATAGCAAAAGAATAGTTACATTTGCTATAATAGAAAAAATAGAGGTGAAAGAATGCGAATTGATTATGAATTATCTAAAAAAGAATATCGACAATGTTACAATTTAGCACAAGGAATTTATGCAAACCGAAAACAAGTGAAAAAAAATCCTTACAAAAGGGTTTGTTCGTTTTCTATCATTTTATTAAAAAATTATTTACGATGCTTCCTCTTAATTCCCTTTATTGCTTTTTTTGATACTTGCGTAAACTTATCTTTTTTAGAAGACATAGCAATACTTCTGTTTCTTTTCCTTTTCTTTATGAACACCATCTTGCTAATAGTAACCAGCATCACTTATTTTCTATCCAAAAAAAGAACAAAAAAAGGAGAACTCCGTTTGGAAGAACATACCATCACAGACACCACTGAATATGGAAAAACAATATCAAAACAATGGGAAGAAATAGACTTTGTATACGTAACCAAAAAAGCTATTTTTGTAATAGCCAAAAAACGATTTATTTTTGTAATTCCCGAAAGTACGCGAAAACTAGAACCCGCCTTAAACTATTTAAAAACGATACAAGAAAAGAATCCAAAAATAAAAATAATAGAAACTATTCCTCAGGATGAATTAGAAGAAAAAAAATGGAAACAACATTTTTTGAATTGGGGAATTTATATCGTATTATTTCTTGTATTAATGACAGCAACCGTTGCATGGGATATGCACAATTTTTATAAAATAGCAAAAGAAATGGCTAAAATAGAAGAAACAGACTACGAAATAGACAACACAATTTATTCCTTTCAAAAATATGGGAAAGTAGAAAAAGAATTAAAAGATTTTTTTCATACCTATAGAACCAATTACAATACCTATTTAAAAAACTCTGCTACAGGAATTATGTATCTTTTAAATATAGAATTTCTAGAAAAAGAGAAAGACAATTTAAAAGAAATCATAAAAGAATTTCCAAACATGGAAAACAAAACCCAAAAAGCGATTGAAAAAATAATAGAATTAGCAGACGAAGAAAAATGGCGAATGAATTTAGAAAAAATGGAACTAGGAGATAGTTATATTGATGTATTTAAAGAATATGCTTTCTCTTTTGCAAATAATCGTTTTAAAAGAGAATGGGAAATGGAGCTTTATAACAACCAGTTACGTATGCAATATCTAACTCGTATGGTAGAAATACTTACGTTACCAAATGCTTGTTGGTACATAGAAAAAAAGAATTTATATTTTTGTGACGATGCCCAATTAAAAGAATACAACGAATTATACGATTTGCTAATGAAAGACAACAACAAACAATTTTCAAATGGAGTAAAAATGTGATAAAATAAAATAATCAGGAGGTTAAAATGACAAATCAAAAGAAAGGTATCTTCTTTATTGGAAAAAGTGGGAGTGGAAAAGATACATTTTATGTGAGTACTCTAGAAAAATACCAAATAGAACGTGCAACTCCCTATACAACACGACCAAAAAGACCTGGAGAAAAAGAAGGAGAAACCTATTATTTTATTACCCAAGAAAAAATGGACTGGCTTGAAAAAACAAAACAACTTTTGGAAATTCGGAAATACAACGCGACTGGGGGGGGGTCTGGACTTATGCTACTGGGAGAGAACATTTTAATTTAGAAGAAAATAATTATTTAAATATCATCACATGGCAAGGGTATGAACAATTTTTAAACTATTATCCTCGTAGTCAATTAATCCCTTTCTATTTTCAAATGGATGATGGAATTCGACTAGAACGAGCAATCGATAGAGAAATTAATACCAACAATAATAAGTTTCATGAATTGTGTCGTAGATTTCTAGCAGATAGCGAAGACTTTAAAGACGATTATATTGAAAAATACCAACCATTCCTAATCAACAATGATGGAGATGTCGAAAGTACTCAAAGCCAAATTGATGATATATTGATTCACAAACTTCATATTTCTTTAAAATAAAAATTCGAATCTTTAACGTTCGAATTTTTTAATTATTAGTAGTTTCTCTAACTTCCATAATCACTGGTAAAATAATAGGATGTCTTCCTGTAAGTTCATTAATATAAGGATGCAACTCTAAAATAATTTGATTTTTTAAATCGGTATAATTGTAATTATTACGTTCCAAAGTACTATTGACAATATAAGTAACCTTTCTTTCAATTTGGTTAATCAATTCACTATTTTCGTTCACCATAACAAATCCTCTAGTAGTAACATTTGGCTTAATCAATAATTTTTTCGTAAAAGGATTGATATTCAAAATCGTAAGTAAGATTCCGTCGTTACTCATAAGTTTTCTATCTTTAATCACAACACTACCAATATCACCGATACGAGAACCATCGACATACACGTCACCAGCTTGTACAGGACTACCACGATGGATTCCATTTTTATCTAAAATCAAAGTATCGCCATTTTTACAAATAAAAATATTTTCTTTAGGAATACCACAAGACTCTCCAAGCTCAGCATGTTTTTTAAGCATTCGATATTCCCCATGACAAGGCATAAAATAATCTGGTTTGATTAAACGTAACATTAACTTTTGTTCCTCTTGTTTTCCATGTCCAGAAGCATGGATATCACTAAACTCACTATTTGTAAAAACTTGTACACCTTTTAAATAAAGTTTGTTAATAATACGATTGACACTACTTGCATTTCCAGGAATAGGATTAGAAGAGAAAACCACCAAATCATCCGGTTGTAAAGTAATTTGTTTATGTACACCATTAGCAATACGAGAAAGAGCTGCCAGTGCTTCTCCTTGAGAACCTGTACACAAAATACAAATTTCATTTTTCTTTAAAGACTTTGCTCTGTTGTAATCAATAATAATGGTTTTATCTTCAATAAGACCATTATTAATAGCAAGCTCAATATTGGTTTCCATACTTCTTCCAAACACGACAATTTTACGATTGTGTCTTTTGCAAGTTTCAATAATATGTTTAATACGATAAATATTAGAAGCAAACGTCGCAATAATAATACGAGCAGGGTGTTTATTTACTACACTTTCTAAAGCCTCATCCACATTACTTTCACTTGTAGAAAAACCAGGAGACAAAGCATTGGTACTATCACTCATCAAAAGTTTCACACCACGCTCACTAATCCGTGTCATTTTATGTAAATCTGCTTCTGGTCCAATCGGAGTCAAATCAAACTTAAAATCACCTGTTTCAAAAATAGTTCCATTTGGAGTATGAATGGCTACTGCATAAGAACCAGGAATAGAGTGGGTAGTATTTACAAATTCAAGTTCAAAATACTTGGTTTTCACAATCGATTCATTTGTAATTATTTCCATCTCTGGATATTTAATATTGTGTTCTATTAATTTTTTATTAATTAAATCCGCTGCAATTTTAGAAGAATAAATTTTAGGAATATACACACTTTGCAAAAGATAAGGAATTCCTCCGATGTGATCTTCATGCCCATGGGTAATTACAAGACCAACAATTTTATCTTCGTTTTGTTTAAGATAGGTAAAATCTTGGATAACTGCATCGACACCTAACAAATCATCTGTAGGAAACATCACTCCTGCGTCAATAATTAAAATCTCATTTTTATGTGTTACCACATACATATTTTTTCCAACTTCGCCTAAACCACCTAAAGCAACGATAGACGTACTGGTATTATCTTCTTTCATAATTCTAAATCCTTTCAAAAAGACGAAACAAAGTTTTTTATAAGAAACCCTTTCAAGACTCATACTTTAAAAAAGGAAGTACTTCTTATTTAAAAGATTTCCTTTCTTTCGCCATTACTTTATTTTAAATGTAAATTTACATACGAAAACTTATTTTTATTATAAGCAATAAGAAACAATTCACTCCCAAAAGAAGAGAAATTCTTATAATTAATTTTCTTGAAAAATAAAAAATAAAGTTTTTTCTTGTCTAATAGTATAACGCAAATTCCTTTGTTTGTCTACCATTTCTATGATATACTTAAGTTAGGTGTTAAAAATGAAAAAAGGATTTACCATTGTAGAATTATTAGCAGTGATAGTGATTTTAGCGATTGTAGTATTAATTGGTGGCAATAGTGTAATAAATGTTTTAAATCGAACAAGAGCAGAAACGACGAAAGAAATGCAAGAAAATGTAAAAGAAGCAGCACTAACATATGCTTATGAAAATGTGCACATCAAAACATGTTCGAAAGAGTTTTCCAAAGAAATGTATGTGGACAACAATATTGCCAATTTAAACCAACCAGAAAATGCTAGTTGCATTGCAAAAATAAAAGTAGAAACATTAAAAAAAGAAGGATTGTTTGAAGACAAACAAAATCACTGTCTAGAGGAAGATACTGTAGTAATCTATAGATATGTGGACGAGTTTGGAAATAGTGAATATAAAGCCTATACAAGTGATACAACTTGTAGCAAATAGTAAGGTGGGAAAAGAATGGGAATTTTTGACAAATTAAAAAATTTAGTAAACAAAAAAGCAATTGCTCAAGAAAAAGAACTCGAAGAAGTGTATGACAAAGGTCTAAAAAAAACCAGAGAAGAATTTGTATCCAAATTAAGTTTATTAGGAATTAAATACACCAAAGTAAACGAAGAATACTTTGAAGAATTAGAAGATTTGCTTATTTCAGCAGATATTGGAGTAAACACAGTCTTCAAATTCATGGAACGTTTAAGAAAAAGAGTAAAAGAAGAGCACATCGAAAATACAGAAACCTTAACGGAAGTCATCGTCGATGAACTATTTATCATTTATGTAAACAATGAATCCTTAACGACGAAAGTAAATGAACAAGAAAATGGTCCAACAGTAATTTTAATGGTTGGAGTCAATGGGGTAGGAAAAACAACGACAATAGCCAAGCTAGCATACAAATATAAGAATTTAGGAAAAAAAGTCATGATGATTGCTGGAGACACCTTTAGAGCAGGAGCGGTAGAACAACTTAAGATTTGGGCAGACAAAACAGAAAGTTTATTTTATGGGCGTGACAATACAGACCCAGCAGGAGTAATTTATGATGGACTAGAAATTGCCAAAAAAGAAAATGCCGATATGGTATTCATTGATACTGCTGGTCGATTACAAAACAAAGTAAACTTAATGAAAGAACTTGAAAAAATAAACAAAGTCATTGAACGGATCATTCCAGGCGCCCCTCATGAAACACTTTTAGTAATAGATGCAGCAACAGGACAAAATGGAATCATGCAAGCGGAAAGTTTTAAAGAAATTACCAATATCACAGGTATTGTTCTAACAAAACTTGATGGTACAGCCAAAGGAGGAATTGTCTTAGCTATCAAAGAAAGTGTAGATATTCCTGTAAAATTTATTGGCCTAGGAGAAAAAATGACGGACCTACAAACCTTCGATATCGAAGAATACATCTATGGTTTATTTAAGGATATGATAAAGTGAATCGTACAGAAGAATACATCTATTACAACGAATTATTTGATATCTATGGCAATCTTTTAAACGAAAGAGAAAAGGAAATATATGAACTTTTTTATGAAGAAGATTTGAGTTTACAAGAAATTGCAGACAGTCGACAGGTAAGCAAAAGTGCGATTGGAAATGCCATAAAAATTATTAATGAAAAATTAGAAAACTATGAAAACAATTTACAATTTTTAAACAAGAAAAAAGAATTACAACGTTTCATAGAAAAAATAGAAGAGAAAGAAATAAAAGAAAAACTCCAAAAAATTTTGGATAAATAACAAAAAAAGCAATTTAATCGTCCAAATAAGAAAAATAAAAAAATGGAAGAAAGGAAGAAAACTTTATGATAATAAACGAAAAATCTACGGAAGAGATAATAGGTTGTATTACTCCTCCTACTAGAATAAAAGAAAGTTTAAAAAATGTTCTGTACCTTACTTTTAGCAAATTCGATTTTATTAAACTTTTTATTGCTTATATGAAAAAAGAAGGAGAAACAGTAATAGAGATAGAAAATTTAGCAGAAGACTTATATTATTACCATGATTATGGATTTGAAATATTATTTGGAGATATAGTAAAAGAAGATAGAAAAAAGAGTATATTAGAACTACAATCTTCTATCCAATATGCAAAAGAACAAGGTTTACTAAAGGAAAAAGAAAATAAAACAGAAAGTTTCATTTTAATGCCAGAAACACAAAAAGGACAAATAATAAGACAATATGACATAGTGATTTGTAAAAGAATGGAACAGTTAGTAAAACAATATATAGTCCACAAAAAAATCAAAAAAAAGATAAGTGAAGGTTTACTCGAAGAACCAGAAGAAACGATATCATTGTCTAGATGTTTAAAAATAAGGGAAGATCAAAGAAAAAAAGATGTCCAAGAAATGACGAATAAATAGAAAAAGGTGAAAATATGTTTGAATATATGGGAGAACGATTATCCAATGCAATAAAAAATATCAAAGGAATGGGTCGTGTCACAGAAGAAAATATAAGTGATGCCCTAAGAGAAATTCGAATGGCTCTTTTAGAAGCGGATGTAAACTATGTTGTAGTAAAAGAATTTATTGCCAACATAAAAGAAAAAGCACTAGGAATGGAAGTTGGAAAAAGTCTAAAACCAGAAGAAGTATTCATAAAATTAGTAAAAGACGAGTTAATCTCTCTTTTAGGTGGAGACTTTGTTCCCTTAGAAACAAAAAAAACACCAACCATATTGATGTTAGTAGGACTACAAGGAAGTGGAAAAACAACAACAGCTGGAAAACTAGCCAACCATTTACGAAAAAAACAAGCCAAAAATCCTCTTCTTGTTGCGTGTGATATTTATCGTCCTGCTGCTATTGAACAATTAGAAACCATTGGAAAAAGTCTTGGCATAGAAGTATTCAAAGAAGGAATAGAAAATCCCGTAAAAATAGTTACAGATGCCTTAGAGTACGCCAAAGAAAACAAAAAAGACTACATCATCATCGATACCGCAGGTCGTTTACAAATCGATGAACCATTAATGCAAGAATTAAAAAATATAGTAACTACCATAAATCCTCATGAAATACTTTTAGTGATTGATGCCATGATGGGACAAGATGCAATCAACGTCATCAATGGATTTAATGAAGCCTTAAGTCTAACAGGAACCATTTTAACAAAATTAGATGGGAACACCAAAGGAGGAGTTGCCCTTTCGGTAAGACACCTAACCAATATTCCTATCAAATTTGTTGGAGACAGTGAAAAACTAGATGGTTTATCAGAATTTTATCCAGAACGTATGGCGAATCGTATTTTAGATATGGGAGACATATTATCCATCGCTGACAAAGTAGAAGGCATTATGAACGAAGAAGAAGCCTTAGACACTGCCAAAAAAATGAAAAAAGGAACCTTTGACTTAGGAGACTTCTTAACTACTTTAAAGCAAATCAAAAAATTAGGCCCTTTAGAAAATCTACTAAAAATGCTACCAGGAGCTAGAAAAATGGGAATCAACAATGTGAGCATTGATCCAAAAGACATGGCTCATGTAGAAGCAATTATTTTATCCATGACTCCCTACGAAAGACATCATCCTGAAATTCTAAAAGCAGAAAGAAAGCAAAGAATAGCAAAAGGGAGTGGAAGAAGTGTGGAAGAAGTCAATCGTCTATTAAAACAATTTGAAGAAATGAAAAAAATGATGAAAATGGTATCCTCAGGAAATATGAAAATGCCATTTTAAAAAGAAAGAGGAGATTACCGCGAACAATTTAAGAGAAATCCTAAAGAAAAATGGATTTGACGAAAAAAACATAACCTTTTATGGTACAGAAATAGCCAAAATAGAAAATTTTCTAGAAGAGGGAAAACGAGGCAAGTTAGTATTAGTAACCTCTACCTCTCCAACAAAATATGGAGAAGGAAAAACAACCCTTGCCATTAGTCTAAATGATGCATTAAACAAACTAAATTACAAAAGTATCGTAGCATTAAGAGAACCATCTTTAGGACCAGTCTTTGGCGTAAAAGGTGGCGCAACAGGAGGGGGAAAAGCATGCATCACACCAGAAGAAGAAATCAATTTACACTTTACAGGAGACATTCATGCCATTACAACCGCGAACAACTTATTAGCAGCCATTATTGACAATCATATCTATCAAGGAAATGAATTAAACATAGATCCCCAAAAAATCATGCATGAACGATGTATGGACTTAAACGATAGAAGTTTAAGAACCATAACCATAAATGGACATACAACTCACTTTAATATTACAACAGCATCAGAATTTATGGCACTTTTATGTCTAGCGAAAAACGAGAATGATTTAAAAGAAAGGATTGGAAAGGTAATTGTTGGATACACCTATAGCAATCAACCCGTGTTTACAAAAGACTTAAATTGCGTGAATGCCTTATTTTTACTTTTAAAACATGCCATCAAACCCAATCTAGTCACAACCTTAGAAAACAATCTAGCCTTAGTACATGGAGGACCTTTTGCCAATATTGCCCATGGAACCAATAGTATTATTGCAACACAATATGCCTTAAATCATTTTGATTACACCATTGTAGAAGCTGGTTTCGGAAGTGATATGGGAGCCTTAAAATTTTATGACATACTAACAAGAATCAATCCTGAATTTATTCCTGATGTTGTAGTGTTAAATACAACGATTCAAAGTCTAAAACACAATGGAGAAGGAAATCTAGAAAAAGGAATTGTAAACCTTGATTATCATATAGAAACAATGAGCATCTATACAAATCATTTACTTGTTGTAGTAAATAAACACGACACCGATACAGAAAGTGAAATAGAATATATCAAACAACATGTAGAAGAAAAAGGGATTCTATTCAGCGTAAGTACAGGCTTTCTAGAAGGAAGCGATGGTTCTACAGACGTAGCAAAAAAAGTAGTAGATGTAGCTTCAAAAGAAAAAAAAGAAATTGTTTATTCTTATGAATTAGAAGAAGATTTAAAAACAAAGATTGAGAAATTTTGTAAAATAAATTATGGCGCCAAAGAAATACTTTACACCAAAGAAGCAGAAGAAAAAGTAAAGTTGTTTCATGGTTTACATCTTCCTATTTGTGTAGCAAAAACCCAATATTCTATTACAGACAACAGCAAAATACTAGGATATCCTAAAGAATTTAGCATGACCATAAAAGACATCAAACTATTTCATGGCGCAGGATTTATAACCATTTATTTTGGAAATATCCTAACCATGCCAGGTTTGTCTAAAGATGCAAATTATCTTCATATGTAGAACACATTGTGTTCTTTTTTTTGACATTTTTTTTATCAAAGAAAGCGTATAGTAGAAAAGTAAAAAATAAAATAACAACACAAGTATTGTAATTAAAAATATTTTAATCTATAATAATAGATAGAAAATAGATGGAGGAAAAAATGAAAAAAGAAAAGAAAATCCTCTCAACCTCTGAAAACTTCGGGGGGGGGGGTCTTAAGTAAAAAGAAAAACCCTAAGGATTTAGAGAAAAAACTACTAATCGTACTAAGTGTTTTAGGCATAGTAACAGTAATGATAGGAATCACGTATGCATACATAGCATATTATACAAGTCAAAAAGAAATAAATGTACTAGAAAGTAGTTGTATCAAAATAG
>CANSRH010000018.1 GCA_947649365.1 uncultured Mycoplasmatota bacterium
ATACTTCTGTCAATTGGATGGCTTCTGTTATATCCTTGTATTCTATTTTGATACAGCTACTTTCTAGTACATTTATTTCTTTTTGACTTGTATAATACGCTATGTATGCATACGTGATTCCTATCACTACTGTTACTAGACAAATTGTACTCAGTATTACTAATAGTTTCTTCTGGTTCCTTCTTGGGTCTTTTTTACTATTTAATGTACCCCCCCCCCAGGACGGTTCCTGAAGTTGGGAGGATTTGTTTTTCTTTTTTCATTTTCTTTCCTCCATCTATTTTCTATCTATTATTATAGTTTAAAACACCTTTAATTACAATACTTGTGTTGCTTTTTAGAAAAGAAAAAAGAATCTATTTTGACTCCTTCTTCTTTTGATTATATTTCTTTGATATATTCTAATAATTTTAAGAACATCCTAATGAATAAACTATCTAACCCTTCTTTTTTTAGCTTACGAATTTGAATTCGTTTTCTTCGAATGTCGTTTTCACTAAAGAAAATTGTTCCTATTTTTTCTTTTAAACGTGTTTCAATTTTTAAGTCACTGATAATGGAATCTACTTCATCATTAATAATACGTACCGCATCTATTTCAATGTCTTTTCCTTTACAATTGATGGTTAATTGACTAGTGGTTGGCACCTCTTTTACTTCTACTATAAAATCATTGTCTTCTACATAATTATTCGTAATGACAACATCTTTTCCGATGTATGCTAATACATCATCTGCTTCTCTTGTATTTCTAAAACGTATTTTGTAATCTCTTTTTTCAGGAATGATTCCAGTTTTTCCTTCTACTGGACGAATAATTAACGTGTAATTGTTTTGTAAATAGTTATAATCTATGTGTGTCATGATGTAAAATCCTTGTTCAAAAAGAGACGAATAGCCATCATCTTCGTAAAGTTTAAAAAGATTACTTTTTCCAGGGAAGATATGTATTTCTAATTTTTTTGGAGGGTTGGTAACATTGATATTGTCTTCCAATATGGCTAGTGGGATAATGGATCCTGCCTTAGCAAATATAGGATAGTCTTCCTCTTTATAAAATGTAACGTACCGTTTGTTTCCAGGAAATTTTTTTCCAGTGTTAAAGTTATACCACATTCCGTTTGGTAAAAATATTTTTTCAACTGCACGATTCATAACGGTGTCTTTTTTGTTGGTGATTGGAGCTACAAATAGTTCACTACCAAAGAAGTATTCGTTTTTATATAAAGGTTCATCATAAGTTTCTGGATGATTGTAATAAAGTGGCTGAATGAGTGGTAGTCCAGTAGTATGGTATTTATAAGCTTCCGCGTAGAGATAAGGGATAAGCCTATGTCGTAAATTACAATATTCTCTCACAATGTTTAGTGTTTTTATGTCCCAACGCCATGGTTCTCTTTTATAATAATGCCCATGTTTGGCACTGAAACGGAAGACTGGACTAAATGTTGCTAGTTCGACATATCGAAGATACAATTCACTATCTTCTATTCCATCTTTGTATCCACCAACATCATGACTCCACCAAGATACTCCAATATTACTTGCTGTTGCATTGTAAAAAGGGAGTATTTTTAATGTGTCCCAACTGACACTTGTTCTTCCTGAATAATGAATGGGGGTACGATGTGGTGCAATCGAACTTGCTCTTGATAAAAGCATTCCTCTTCTGGTTGCATATTTTTTGTAATCATTGAAATGGTAATGATTTAATGCTCTTAATGTACTTAGTTCTTTTGGATTGTAGTAGTCAATAAAATAAAAGTCAATTCCTATTTCGTTTAAAGGATTAATTAAATGATGAAAGTATTCTGTTAAGAGATCGGGGTTAAAGACATTAAAAGGAATGTTTTGTTCTTCTGTAAGACCAAGATTTCTTTTGATTAAAGGATAGTTTACTTCTGCTTTGGAAATTCCTTCGCTAGGATCAATGGTTAGTCCTACTCGCACTCCTCTTTCATGCATATAATCTACAAACCCTTTTGGATTTGGAAATAAACTATGATTGAATGTGTATCCTGTTTTTGGTAAATCCGTTTTGGTATGCCACTCATTTCCAAGTAATAAAACAGAGTAAGGAATTTTATTTTTGGCAAAGTTGGCAAGTAATTTTTTTAAGTCTTCGAAACTATAAATTTCATCTTTGTTCCACCAAATTCCTAAAGCATATCTTGGAATCATTGCAGGACGCCCTGTTAGAGTAAAATAATCTCTTAAACAAAGTCCAAAGTCTCTTCGGTAGATAAATAAATAGGTATCTACTCTTGGTGTGGTTGGTTCTATTAGCTCTCCATTTTCACTGATTAAAAGAGAGGTTGAGTCATCTATGGATGCAAACCCATCTGTTGAATATAACCCTTTTTCTAGTTTTGCTTTGGTACTATTTTCATCTAAACTGGTGGTAGTTCCTTTAAAGTTTCGTGCTTCAGGGTGACCAAAGTACCACATTTTGTCTGTATTTTGTAAAAGTACTTTTAGATTGGCATCGGGAGCCATGGCACTTCCTTTGAATGGCTTTTCTTTGGCATAGGTCAATTTGAAATATTTTGTTGCAATTTCCAAATAACGATTGTCTTCTTTTACTTCGTAATCGGGGACAGGAAAATCTCGATTGATTACTCGTTCTGTTAGTCCATCATAAAAGATACCATTTTCATTGTACTCAAATCGTATGAGTCTTTCCGATAAAATGGTAATTCGATAGTTTTGCCCTTGAAATATTGTATTTTGTTTTGCTTTGTTGTGTGTATAATTCATTTTAAAATGTTCATCTAAACTAGCCATTTGAAAACACCCTCTATTCTAGATTATTGTAACATATATCCTTGCAATTCACAAAGAAATTTCTTCTTTTTGTGTTATAATAAGAAATATTTTTGAAGAAATAAAAATTGTTTTTTTGTTTATTTTTTCTTTTCTAATTTGGATTTTAGATGAAAGAAAAACAATTGTTTAAACTGTTTACAAAACTGAAAGAAGTGATGTTATGTTTCCTTATCGTCTTGATAATAAAAGATACCATACGTTAAATTATTATTATCGTAATCTTTTTCATAATAAGGTGTTTAAAGTGAGTTTGAATGCTAATTTTACTTGTCCTAATTTTAAGAATGGAAATGGTTGTATTTTTTGTTTGCATGGCAGTAATGATTATGATGTAAGGAAAAACCAAGATTTAGTGCGTCAATTTGAGGAAGTAAAAAATGTAGTAGAGAAAAAATGGCCGAATAGTTTTTATATCGGTTATTTTCAAGCCAATACGAATACTTATGCTCCTGTTTCTGTTTTGAAAGAAAAATACGAAGCGATATTGCATTTAGAAAATGTTGTTGGATTATCGATTGCTACTCGAAGTGATGCTATTACAGAGGAATGTTATGACTATTTAGAAGAACTTAATAAAAAGACTTTTTTGACTGTTGAACTTGGTTTACAATCTGCTAAAGAAGAAACTTTGCAACTTATTCATCGTGGGCATGACTTGAATAATTTTGTAGAGGCTGTCCACAATTTAAAGAAACGAAATATTCGCGTTGTGGTTCATATTATTAACGGACTTCCTTATGAAACGAAGGAAGATATGATTCATACAGCTCAATTTTTAAATGATTTGGGAATTGATGGAGTTAAAATTCATATGCTTCATATTTTAAAGGGAACGGAACTTGCAAGTATGTATGCAGAACATCCTTTTCCTCTTCTAACAAAGGAAGAATATATTTCTATTGTTGTGGAACAATTGGAATATTTAAATCCTAAAATTGTTATTCATCGTATTACGGGAGATCCTAATATACAAGATTTAATTGCACCTCACTGGTTAGTAAAAAAATTTTGTGTTTTGAATGATATTGATAAAGAAATGGTTAAAAGAGATATTTATCAAGGAGATAAAGTAAAAGAAAACTCTATTTGTTAAGTTTTCTAGTTTTTACATTCATTGATACTTATTTTGTCAATTCTAAACCCTTTTAATTCTGCTTCTAACGCACTTTCTAAATCTTTATTTTTTAAAAGAGCAATGTTTTGTTTTATAAAGTCTTTTATTTCTTGTTCAATATTTGCTCCATTTATATTTTTACATGTTACGGAACTACAAATACTCATTATTTTGTCGGTTAAATGATTTTCTTTTATATAAGATAAGATATTTTTAGAATTGATTTGGAGATTGGAAATTTCTTCTATACAATTTTTGATATCAAATGCATTGGTTTGATTTGCAAAACAAATTAATAGGATTCCTGTTATTAAAAATTTCTTCATCTCTCTTCACCTATTTTTAGTTTGGCTAAAAATTATATTTTCACAATAAAAAAATGAATAATTTTTATCCATTTTTTGGTATTTTTTAATTGTTTAGATATAAAATATCAATGTCAACGGCCCCATTAATTCCATCAACTCTTCCATCATCACAAAGTTGCCAAAATTTGTAGGATCCTTCGTAATTTGTTTTTTTCGTGTAATGCGCAAGCCAAGTATCGTATTTTGTGGGTAACCAAATTTTTTCTAGATAGTTTTTACTACTATACAATAACCCTTCGTAACCTGCCTCTTTTATTGTGTCTAAAAACGTATGTGCCATATCTGTTAGGCCAAAGAAACTTAAATTGTAATCGTTGAAGTTGTTCCAATTTTCCCAATCAAATGCTATTGGAAGCGTTATTTTGTAGGGTTTTAATTGTTCAATTACCCATTTTGCATCACGAGTGGCGTGTTCGTTCGAGTTTGCATAGGAATAAAAATAGATTCCTACATCGATTCCTAATTCGTTGGCTTGTTTGATATTTTGTTCAAATTTTTCATCAATAAAGTATTCTTTGTTGGTTCCTCTCGTCCCTCCAATGCGAATGATTATAAATTCTACTCCAGCATTTTTTAATTTTTCAAAGTCAATATCTCCTTGCCACTTGGATACATCGATCCCTATCCGCGTATTTTCAGTTTTGTAATTGGCAACAATATCTTGAAAATCAGTTTTTGATGGTTCTGCTGGTTTAGCATTTGGATTGGGTTTCGGTGGTTCTACAACTCGTAGATTGAATTTTTGTTCACTTTTGTTTCCACTTTTGTCTTCTGCTTTAAAGGTAAGAGGATATGTTCCTATGGTGTTGTGATCGTACTTTCCTTCAATGTAACAATTGGGATTTGCGTCTTCATTGTCGCCACATAAAATTTTACTTGTTAAATCAATTTCTTTTCCTTGCGTGATGGTATAACTATTTCCTAACCATATGACGGGGGCGATTGTATCTTTTACTTCTACTTTGTACGAGAATTCTACTTTGATTCCATCTTCATTTTTAAATTTGAATTTTACTTCTTTTTCACCTAATGTTGTTGCATCAATGATATAATCATCCATTATGGTACCATTTATACTTGTGATAAAGTCAGAAACATGTTTTTCACTTGCAAATTCTATTGTTAAATCGTTTGCTAATTCTACCTCTATTTTTGCGAATTTTATTCTAAAATATTGCCAAATGGATAATAAAACGATTATTAGTAAAAGTACTACCATTAAAATGCTCGTTGTTTTTAAAATTTTTTTCTTGTTCATAATTTATCCTCTATTGTTATTATAACACGAATGATTTTTTTATTTCTAAATAAATGTTTTCTATTTTCTTTAGTTCTTCCCACTCGTCTTTTTGGGCATTTCGTTTGGTCATACTTTCTTTTATATTTTGTATTCGTTTTTCGTATTGAAATAATGCTTCTTGATTGCTTTTTTCTCTTATTTTTCTTAGCATTTCTAAATTTTTGATAGGTATTGTTTTATACGTTCCATTTTTTACAAGAACTAAATTTACATCAACTTTTAAGGACATACATTTTAAAATAAACTCTGGCATGAAAGTATAACAAATATTATGGGCTTCTATGTTTGATAACTTAGCTATTTTCTTTTCTAGAACTTCTTTTTCATACCGTTCTCGAGTTCGTAATAAACTTTCTAGATTTCCTGTTGCAACAATGTGTAGTGCTACTTTAAATGATTTAGGTATTTTTCTTATTGTTTCTAATAAACTTTGATTTATTGGCGCTTTTTCTCTTAAAACGGAATATCCTTTTTGTAGAGCATAAGAAAACAGTTCATCTCCCCATAAGTGAACATCATAATTGGTCAATTTTGTATAATAAATTGGATATAATTCTAGAATTTCTTTTGCATATTTATGAAGAGAACGATACTCGTCTGAATTAATATTTATATAGTTTGAAAAATTAGAGTTTTTTATATAAGTTGATTTCCCACTTCCTGGTGTCCCAATTACAAATAAAATAGAAGGTTTATTGCTTGGTACTTTATTAGAAACTATTTTTTTTTAGTATATTTAAAATATGATTATGTTCTTCTTTTGTTAATTTGTATTTTTTTATAAGTTTTTCTATTTCTTGTTTATTCATAAATTTCTCCCTATTTTTAGAAAGATAGCCTCTTACAAGTTATAAATTGTTATTTGTGATTACTACATTTATTATATTTTTTTTGATTGTCGCATTTTCTATTGATGATTCAACTATATTTTTAGGATTATTCGTTGCTACATTCATTATATTCGTGCACCATATTTCTTTTAAGCTTTCTAAAGATTCTTTTGTGTACCAGGCATAGGATGGAGTTACCATAATATTTCCTTTGTATTCTTTTTTATAGTCACAATTATTATAAAATTCAAAAGCATAACCAATCTCATTTTTTTCTAAATGCGAAATAAGTAGGCAGCTAGTTCTTCATAACATTCATCACGATTTACAACCAAACCTTGTTCACGCATACTTTCTAATTCATTAATTGACACAAATTTAATGGCTTGTACTTCGCTATCTTGGAAACGAATGTTATTTGCTGATAATCCTTTTTGTCTTAAAATAAAGAAATCGTAAAATTGTCTATCTATATGCTCTTCATTGACTTTTTCTTCTTTCCAGTAAGAAAACATAAAACGAAAATCTCTTACTTCTACACTATACCCTAAACTTACACTGACTTCTTCACTAATTTCACGTGTGGCAGCAGTTAGAGAATCTTGTCCAGCAGATAGATGCCCTGTTACAGATATATCCCACATTCCAGGATTTTTATCTTTATTAACACTTCTTTGTTGTAATAGAACTTCATTTTTTTCATTTACAATGGCAACTACAATAATTCTATGCCATAATCCTTGTTTATGTACTTCTTTTCTTGGTAAGACTTGTCCAGTTTTTATTCCATGTTCATCCAAAACATCAATGAGTTCTTCTTTCATTTTCTACACCGCTCCTTGTATAAATATAATACCATAAAATGAGAAATTAAACAGACGCATTTTTGCTTTGCTAAGTTTACGAAAAAAGAAAACTATTAATAATACTTAAGTTTAAAGTCAGCCTAACAATTTATATTGTTATTTTGTAAGATTTTACCATTATTTTTTCAGATTATTTTACAGGTGCATATTATTGACAATCTTAAGTAGTTTAATTAAAATAATAATGTTTGAAAAGGATTGGTTTTTATGAAAATAAAAAATATTAAAAAATGTGGAGTTAGAATTACAATATATTCTATTGCAGTAGCACTTATAGCATGGGGAGGAAAAGAGTTAAAAAATGTATTAGAAACTAATCAAAAAAATTATGACATTATCAATGAAAGTTTAAATTCTTTTTCTCAAATGATTGAACAAATCAATGAAGAATCAACGAAAAAAAGTATTTCATCTAAATATACTTTAACAGAAAAAGAGGCTAAATCCCTATTTTATGAAGATGGGAAATTAGTTGTTGATAAAATAAGTGCTCCTTATGAAAAATTTTACTATGAAAATACATATGTAAGAAAAATCCTAAAAAATGGAAAAAAATATTTAGTAGATGCAGAGAATATTTGTAAAGTTCTGTTATGTGATTATGATAGTTATGGTAGAGTTTTTTATGCTACTTATTATAAAGATGGACTTACTACTGGACTTCATTATTATGTAGTTTTAAAAGACGATAAACATTATATTGTAAATGCACGCAATTTTAATATTGTTATTACCAATTATGAAGGAAATCTTTTAGATTATCATACATTTTATTTGAAGAATTATGACTATAATTATGATGGTAGAGATTTGGGAGAAAATTCTGGATATGTCACAGAAATCATAAAGAATGGTATTAAATACTTAACTGATGCCCAAGATTTCACAAAAGTTTTAGTAAGTGATTATAAAGAAATACAAAATTGCCCAGAAGGAATTTTAGCTACCTTTCAAGATGGATCTCAATTAATTATTCCAAAAGAAGAGTTTGCACCACAAAGTTCTAATATTATTATTAGAGAATTAGTACAAAACCAAAAAATGTAAATACTTTATTATAAGCATTTACATTTTTATTTTATGTGAATATCTCCACTTGTTGTTTTTATGAATAATGTATATTCGGATTTACGATCGTTGTTTGCAATCTCACTATCTCCACTAACCGTTTTTGTTTCTATGTAGGCATTTTCTACATTATTTATTTCTACTTCTCCGCTTACAGATTTTATTTCTGAATTTTCTTTGCATTGAAATTGATTGATTTTAATATCTCCTGAGGTTGTAGAGATTTTGCTTTTCCCTTCTATTTTATTTCCTTGTATTTCTCCACTTACAGATACTATAGAAACATTTTTTACGTCTCCTATATTTATGTCTCCACTCGTTGTATGAATGTCTACATCTGCTGCACTATTTAATGAAACATCTCCACTGGTTGTTTTTATTGTTGTGTTTGCTTTTAGTGAAGTTGAAACTTTTATGTCTCCAGATATTGTTTTTAATTCTATTTCTTTGATTTCATTTTCAGGAAGATAAATGATTATTTCTTCTTTTCCAAAAAAGCAGAATCCAAAACAAATACGATTTTTCTTTTGGGCAGAAATGGTTAATGTATTTTGTTCTAATTCACTTTTTACTTTGTCTGTTTCTTCTCCATAAATAACGACTTTTGTTTTTTCATTTTCACTCGGTACAATCTTAATATCAGATACAGAAGTATCTGCTACTATTTTTTTTATTTCTTCTCTACTATATTCTTGTTCTACAATGATTTTTGTATCTCCTTTGAAATGGAAAAAAGAAAATCTATTGTTATCACCACGAAGTAAGAGCACCATTGCAATTACTAAAGCGATTACAAGACAGACTAATAAAAGAATGATAAGCCATTTGATACTATTCTCTTTCATTTTTTTCCTCCTTCATTCCCATTAATAAATGGACAATTTCAATAATAAGAGCATAAATAATCCAAACAATCCAAGTAATATGCCAAGCACCAGTGAAAAAACTGATAAATAAATATATGCAAGTGAAAAGGATTGCAATTAACCCATCGTATTTTTCTCTTTCTTTTTCTTTTCGTTTTTTTTCTTGTATTTCTACACTGTCTTTTGAGGTACTAATAAAATAAAAAACTAATAAAACAGTTGCTATTGCACAAATGAATAAAAAACTCCCTATCATTATATTTTCTGATATAGCTTCTATGGGCTCTGCTATTATAATCCATATTACTGCTATAAAGTATAAAAATACACTGCTACTTACTACTATTGCTGTTTGTATCTTTTTCTTTTTATCATTTTCTATGGTGTTTTCTTGTGTTTCTTTACACGTTTTGGAAGAGGCTCCTGTTAATAATTCGTCAGTGGTGATTTCATACAATACACATAAGGGAAGTATTTTATCAAAGTCTGGTAGGCTTTGGTCTGTTTCCCATTTTGATATCGTTTGCCTTGTGACTCCTAATTTTTCTGCGGCTTCTTCTTGTGATATATTTTTCTTTTTTCGTAATTCATATAAACGATTCCCTAAACTCATAAATTTTCCTTCTTTCTGGATTTCATTTTAAATTATTTGTTGGTTGCATACTAGAAAGTTTACTTGGAAGTTGCGCAACTATTTTTAACATTCCCTTTCTTTTGCTTTGTAAATCAAGTATAACACAAAAAAACAAACCCATAAAATGATTTGTTTTTTGTTTTTTAATAAGATTTTGTCTTTTTAATGATTAGATATGCTATACCAATCACTGACCCTATGGCCAATGTAGAATAAAATGGTATATTCAATGTTCCTGTTTGGGCATTGTTTGATTTTTCTTTTTCTTCAACTAACACGTATTCACTACAATGTTCTAAACTAAATTCTACATAGCCTTCTTTTACTTCCAAGTTCTTCACAACTTCTTCAAGTTCTCCTTTGTCATTGTAATAATATAAACTTACTTGTTTTCCATTTTCAAATGTCTTATTTACATTTACTTTGACTTGTGTTCCTTTTGGTAGTTCTCCATGATGTCCAAATTCTAGTACCAATGCTTTTTGTTCGTTTGCTACAAGACTCACGATTTTCTCTTTGTTGGTACTTTCTCCAATTTTTACATTCAAGTCAACATTTAAATCTGTATTTTCTATTTTACTTCCATCAAATGTCCACATATATAAAACGTTTCTTTCTTCGTCGTTACTATAACCATTTATAGAAGCGATGTATCCATTTTGTTTAATAATTTCTAATGTTTTATTATTGATTTGAGAATTTTCTCCGACCGAAACTTCAATTTCTTTATTTCCAAAGACAGCATCTACTTCTTCCATCATTTCTTCTAGTGTTTTTTGTTGCCAGTTTTGAATTTCTATTGTTTTTGTCATGCCAACTTCTTCATTTTCTAAGTATTGGACAGCAATGAAAAGGATATAGTCTTCGTTGGTTTCTCCAGCGCCAATGGGCCATTCAGGGTATTTTGTTTCTATTGTATTTATTAATTCGCTTGTGAGGTCATGTCCTTTTTCAACACTTTCTACTTTATTCTCCTTTGTATTATAGACAATTGTTTCATAGTCATAATTTTTATCTTTTAAAAAGATTTCTACTAGAATATCTGCAGTTGCAAAACTTTCATTTTGCATTTCGTAATATTGGGCAAGTGTCATACCAGAGGTGAGTGCTGTATCTTTAATTGTTGTTCCTTCTACTTTGGTTGCGATACAAGTAGTTGTATTCGGAACAATAATCATTCCATCAGTTTCACAAACTCCATCAAAACAACTACTGCCAAAGAATTGATAGTCTGTACTTCTTATACTAATATTCATCGTTGCATTCGCATTTGTTAAATCAATATCTTTTTTCAGTTCAAATTTTACAGCCATTTTATTCTCTTCTTTTACAACGCATAGTTTACTTAGGTCAATAAAATCAGAGGTCAGTTCTTCTGCACTTACATTTGCTGTGATACATAGTGTAAATAATGCAAGTATTATTCCTATTATTTTCTTTTTCTTCATCTTTTCTCCTCTTTTCTGCATCCATTATACCCCCCCCCCGAAAACTTTTGTCAAGGAAAATATTTACCATAATTTTGGTAAAAATAAAGCAAAAAAAAAGAAAACCATCTAGTCTACTTTTACTTTATTAATTTGGCATGAATAACTCTTCTTCGTGTAGTTCCATGCGGTCCTGCACAAGTGGAAAGGGTAAGTATCTTATCATTTGTAGTCACATTTACTCCTCGATTGCCATAACTTCTACTTTTGATTGTTTTTAAAAATTGTTGGTAGTCCTTTGTACTTCCGAATGAAGTAGTTATGTAATATTCTTCACTTTCAATGACGTAATAACTAAAGATTTGGTATTTTCGCAAGTTGTGGTTAGTATCAAAAATATAAATAATATCTGCATTTTCCGTGTCAAAAAATTCTTTTTTAAAGACATCTGACAAAGAACCAAACATCGTATTGTTTGGGGTATGGTGTCCAAACAAAACTACATTCTTATCTTCCCAAGAAGTATTTCGGTAGTCCATGAAAATAGCACCAACAGAATTTTCTTTATTTTTAAAGGAATGGTTTAAATAGTATTCGTTATTGGTGGTTTGAACTAAGGGGTTGTTTATGTATTTGTTATTGAAAACCATCCACCCTACAATGTCTTTATTGGTTTGTTTTAGTTTGGCAAAATCAATTTTCATGTCTTCAATTTTTTTTTCTTCCTTTATCTCTTCATAAACTTCAGGAGGTTCTACAAATTCTTCAATGATGTTTTCTTTTTCTTCCACAATTTCATTGAGTTCTTTTTTAAAGAAAAAGAGTTTATAAGTAGAAAAAAGAAAAATGGTGCTAAATAGAAGAAAGAAGAAAATAGAGAGTATATTCCGGTATTTTGTTTTTAATTTATGTTTCTTTTTTATGGGTTGTTCTTTTTTTCTTGTAGATTGTTTCATTGAGTTTCTAATGCTCTTCTTTGATGCTCCCGTTTTTTGGGGAGTTGTTTGTTTTACTTGTTTGCTTTTTGCCCTTTTCTTTTTTTCTGGTTCTTTCAAGTAAGCATTGTCAAAATCTTCGTATTTGCTTTCTTCTTTTGGTAGAGTTAATTTTTTTGCTTTTGCTGGAACACTTAAGGATGTTGTTTTTATTTTTGAAGTAGTTGTTTGTTTGTTTTTATTTGTATTTGAAGATGTTTTTGTCTTTGTTTGATTGTTAGATTTTTGGGCCACTTGTTTTTTAGTTTTCGGTGGTATTTCCTTTTTCTTACTTTTATTATTAGTACTTTTTTTCTTTTCTTTTGTTGGCATTACAATCATCCTCCTTTTTCACAAAATAATACTCTTATCTTTTTCATTCTGTCAATCAAAAAAGAAAACGTCTTGAAATTTTTTCGTAAACGTTTCTTTCATTTTTATTTTTCGGTTTTCTTTTTTACTAGGATTCCAATGATTCCTACAAGAGAAGTAAGAGCAAATGTACCATATAGAACAACATTTAATGTTCCCGTTTGAGCATTGTTTGACTTTTTCTCTTTTTTTACATAATTGCTTGTTAATACGTAAGAAGAAAAGTGGTCAAATGTTAATTCGATTTTATCGTCGATTGCTTTTAAATTTTCTGCAACCACTTCCATTTCGTCTTTTTCAGGGTTGTAGTATAGTAAAGTGAACGCTGTATTTTTAAGATACTCTTCTAGCTCTTTGGTATATTTTTCTTCTAGATTGTTATCGGTCCAACATTTACTTAGTTTATCATAGTCTTCTTTAAAAGAAGCGCAATATTGATCAATTAATTTATTGCCAATGATTTCTCCAATATAGTCTCTTATATTGACACTTAGTTTGTATTCTGTTGGTAAACTACCATGATAGGTAAAATCAATATAAATAGCGTCTTTGACATCAACCAAATTATCAATTTTATCTTTGTTGATAGATGTTTCCATAGAGATGTTATGATTGTAAGTAAAGCCTTCTTCCACTTCATTTTTGATTTCTTTTCCATTTAGAAAATAGATTGATTCTCCAACATTTGTATATTGTCTAAATAGAACCGTAATGTCTTTTCCTTTTAAAGCATTGATGACTGCACTTAAATCTTCATTCTCTGAAATATAATAGGTAAAGTTGTATTCTTTTTTGGTATCATAATCTTCTTGGGTTGGAATCAAGTTTTTGTATTTTTCTAAATTGTTCAAAATTTGTGCTAGACCTTTACTCATATTAGAAGCATCATAATTCGGTCCTACAGATTCTCCAAAATCATAAGCTTTTATTGTCCAATCTAAAGTGATGTCTTGATGTCCTGCTGCACTTAGTGTTAGTGTAGCTTTTCCTAAATCTTTTGCATAGGAAATAACTTCAGTTGCATTTTTAGGTTCTGCCGATAAACGATAAGCTTCCCACCATGTTTTTGGCTCAGTTTTATATTCACTATATTCCCACCATGTAGGTTTTTGTGTATATTCACTGTTGCAATATTGTTTGTCTTGTGAAAAATTTCCATTTTCGTCCACACAACCTTCATAATCTCTTAAAAATTCTTCAAATGTTGCTTTATTAAATTCTTCGATGTAACTTTCGTAATTTTGTTTTTCGTAAGAGAAATCATAAGGTCTTGTTATAGCTGTTACTATATTTTCATTACTACTTTTAATTGTTATTTCTCCTATATTGTCAAAAACTAAATTGTATGTACCTGGAGTTGGATTAAATTTCGTATCATAGCCTCCACAGCCACCATACCTTATCGATTCTTCTTTGGTCATGTTTTGCCACTCGCTTAAATAAGAAGGTCCATTTAATCCACATCCCGTATATCCTTGTATAGGTGTTTCTTTAAAATATTCTTCCCAGTAACCATCCGCGTAGACGTTTGTACTTCCTAAAAAAAGTACTGTTGTTAATAAAATTGCGTAACTCAAAACTCTTTTCATTTTTCAATTCCTTTCTTTGATAAGCACATTATACCCCCCCCGAAACTTTTTGTCAAGGAGTAAGTTTGGAATCAATTGGTAATTTTTTTCATGTTGTATGGCATTTTAGGTAAAAAAAGAAACAATGTTTTTATTGCTCTATCTTAAAACCTAACGTTTCTATTTTTGCTTTTATCTCTTCTATTTTCTTTTCATTTTTTACTTCTAGTAAGATGGTTTGTTCTTCTAAATTTACTTTGAAATTATTAATTCCCTTTATTTTCGCTAATACATTTTCTATTCTTTTCACACAACCTTCGCAGTGCATTCCTTGCAGTTTTATTGTTGTTTTCATGATCATTTTCCTTTCCTAATGATGATGATGTCCCAATTCTATATTTTGTTTAGGATTACATTCTCTTTCTGTACAATTTTCGTTGTTTTTTTCTAGTTCGATTGTTACATGATGAATTCCGTGTTCTAATAATTCTTCACGAACGGCTTTTTTTACTTTTTCTGCATTTTTAGATTCTGTTACTACGTGTAAAGTTCCATAATGATTTACTCCATCTATACTCCATACATGCATGTGATGAATATCTAAGACTTCTTTAATTTGTAATAAATGATTCTTTATTTCTCCGATAGAAATTTCATTAGGAATACGCACTAAAAATAAATCTAAAATATTTTTAAAGTTACGTATGGCATGAGCAAAAATAAAGAGTGAGACTCCAATGGACATTATGGAATCTATAATGTTTATGTTTGTAAATTTCATTAGAATGGCTCCTATTAAAACAACTACCCAACCTAAAACATCTTCAAGCATATGTAAATTGACTGCTTTTTGATTTAATGAGTCTCCTTCTCTTGTAAAGTATGCTGCTAAAAAGTTAATGATTGTTCCGAATATAGCGAAGCCAATCATTCCATTATAGTTAATGTCTATTGGATGAATAAGTCGTTTGATGGCTCCATAAATTACAATGATTGAACCTACAATTAAAATGGTGGTTGTGATAAATGCACCAAGAATAGAATAACGAATGTAACCATAGGTATATTTTTCATCTGGCTTTCTTTTACTTTTTTTCTCAAGTCCAAAAGAAAGACCTATACTGATTGCATCCCCAAGATCATGAATCGCATCTGAAAGTATGGCAATGCTCCCTGTAAATAATCCTCCAAAAAATTCCAATATGGAAAAGCTTATATTTAATAAAAAAGCCATTAAAATATTTTTTTCTGTTTTCATTTTTTCTTCCTTTCTTTTTTATTTAATCTTAAAGCATTCAAAGTCACTGTTAAACTACTAAGTACCATAGCAATACTAGCAAAACTTGGATTCATTTTTATTCCAAAGGGTTCTAGTAAACCTATAGCAATCGGAAGCATTATTAGGTTGTAAATAAATGCCCATGTCAAGTTTTCATACATGACTCGCACTGCTTCTTTACTTATATAAATAAAATCTAGTATGATTTTACTATTGTTATTCATTAGAATGACTTCTGATGCATCATGCGCAACATCTGTTCCATCATTTATACTGATTCCAATCGTAGATTTTACTAAAGCAGGAGCATCATTTAAGCCATCTCCTACCATAATTACTTTATGCCCTTCGTGGACAAGAGTGTCTATAAATGACGCTTTGTCTTTTGGTAAGCAACTAGCAACTACTTTTTTGATACCAATTTCCTCTGCAACAATTTGTGCTGTTATTTCATGATCTCCAGTAAGCATAACAACGTCTTTTCCTTCTTTGTAAAATGACTTTACTACTTCTTTCATATCTTCACGAACAATATCTTTTACTCCAATTAAACCTATAACATGTTCATTTTCAACTACATATAGAATACTACACCCCTCTTGTAATAATTTTTTATAATCTTCTATATGCTTTTCTTTTATTTTTAATTTGTCCAATAGCTTTTCGTTTCCAATAAAATAGGTGTTATGAAGTATCTTTCCAGAAATGCCCATGCCTTCGTAATTTTTAAAATGCGTGACATTTAATTTTTTTGTCACTTCAAAGGCATTATGAATGGGATGGGTGGAAAATCGTTCTATGTTAGCAACTAAATTGAGTAAATCTGTTTCTTTAATAGATAAATAGTTGTAACACTTATGGATTTTCAATTTTCCATAAGTCAATGTACCTGTTTTATCAAAAACAATGGTATCAATGTTTTTGGCTTTTTCTAAAACTTCGCTATTCCGAAGAAAAAGACCAAGACGAGCGCATTTGCTATTTTCTACTACAACCACTAAAGGAACAGCTAGTCCTAAAGCACAAGGACATGCCACTACAAATATGGTAATAAAATGCAAGAATACTTCTTGAAATGCATGGCCAATCATAAGTTCTATTCCACAAGCCAAAATAGCAAATAAGAAAACAAATGGAACGAAATAACTTGACAGTTTATCAGCAATCCGTCCAGTTTTCGTTTTGGAATTGGTTGCTTCTACCACTAAACTTACAATTTCAGATATGGTAGAGGACTTTCCAATTTTTACTGCTTTGTATTCTACTACTTCTTCATAATTAATCGAACCTGCTATGACTTTGTTTCCTTTTGTTTTTACTACAGGTTTACTTTCTCCTGTTAAAAAAGATTCATCTACATACGTTTTTCCTTTGGTAATTATTCCATCGACAGCAATTTTTTCTCCTATTCTTGCAATTAAAATATCACCTGTTTTTACTTCATCAATACTTATTTGTTTTTCTATTTTTCCTTCTTTTTTGATTGCGAATTTTGGTGTCACTTCGACCAGTGCACGAATAGCGTCTTTTGTTTTGTCTTTGCTAATCCCTTCTAAGTATCTTCCTAATTTTATAAAATAAATGACCATGCAAATGGATTCAAAATAAAGATGATGTACATAAAAACTATTTCCAAAAAAGATTTGACCCATTCCATATACACTATAAATAAAGCTAAAGAAAACACTAAGGAAAACTAAACTATCCATGTTCGGCATTTTATGAACTATATTTTTTATTCCACTTTTTAAAATTTCATAACCATAGATAATAAAGAGCAAAGAAACTAAAAATGAAAAACTTACATATAGTTTTGGATAATCCATATTAATATAAGGAAATTTTGGTAAGCCAACCATTGAGCCCATCATGATGAAGTAGAATAAAACGAGAAGTATACCCATTCCGATTAAATTTCGTTTTTTCTTTTTTGTATTTTCAGTATGTTTTATCGACTGAAACTCTCCTTCACTTTTAAATCCTGCTTCTTCAATGTAATGTTCAATTGTTTTTCTAGAAATATTTTCATAGTGAATGGTTGCTATAGAAAGAATTAAATTTACACTAGATTCTTGTATTCCTTTTTGCTTGTTTAAGTATTTTTCAAGTCCTTGAGAACAAGCACTACAAGTCATTCCACTAATTTGTAAAACTATTTTTTTCATTATTGAAATCTCCTAAATAAATTGACAACTTCATCAATGATTTCTAGATTCCCTTTTTCTAATTCTTCTGAAACACAATTGTACATATGATTTTCTAAAAGTAAGTTGGCTAAGCTTTTAATCGATTTATTTACAGCTTGTAACTGGATTAAAATGTCATCGCAATATTTATCTTCTTCTATCATTTTCTTTATTCCATGGATTTGACCATCAATTCTATTGATTCGATTCGAAAGTGCTTTCTTTTCTTCAAAGGAACGATGAGTTTCTTTTTGATTCACTCTATTTCACCTCATGAAACAATCATATACCCTAGGGGGTATTTTGTAAAGAAGGGGGTATGTTTTAGCAAAAGAAAATCGCATTTCTGCGATTTATCTTTTTAATACATGTTTATGTACAAGTGGTTCTTCTCCTGTATTTTCTGGTTGGTTTAAATATTTTTCTGTTTTTTCATCTGGCGCTATTGTTTTCATATCGTCTGAAAATTGCTCTAACAACGGACAGACCATTTCAAAAGCTTTTTCAGCACGGAAAAATATAGGTTTTCCTAAAATTTTTCTAAAAGGTTTAATTGTAGGTTCTTTATCTTCATCACCCACATTCTGAAAAACAAAACCATATTTACCAGCTACAATTGTTCCAGTACCATAATTAAATATTGAACTACAATAATTAAACTGGAATGGTATTCCGTTTATCTGACTTTTTGCCCCTACATGAACATAAGGATCCATCCCCCCACAAGATGTAAATTCAACTTTTGCCCCTTTAGCAGTTATAAACGTTGCTTTACTTCCATTTGGGGAACACATTCCCCATTTAAAATCCTCATTCATATTTTGATACACATAAGATGTAACTACTAATCTTGTTTCTTCTATTTTAGCTGCAATTTGCTTGTTATTTTCCATTTATATTCCCCCTTTTTTAAATAAATGAGATTATTCTATCAAAAAAAAAAAGATTGTCAAGGTCTATATAACAATCATTTTAACATATCCTCTATTGCTTTTTTGTAAATACGTTTGGCTATTTGTTTTCCATTGAGAATGCATTCCATAAAATTTTTCATCATGACTCTGCTGTTGATTTCTAATACTAAAAGTTCTTCTTTTGTTGTTGTGTGATAAATACCATTGCCACAGGTGCCTCTATGGTTTTAAATAAACTTATAACCTACAATTCTTCTTCATTTATTTCCTTCCAATCTTTGGATACTAAAGAAAAAACGATTTTTAATTCTTCATAAATTTCTTTTATTCCTATTTTTCTTCTTTGGCTGGCCAGTTTTCTTTGATGCTGAAGCACATCGCATAGATAGCAATTTCCGTTACTATCTTAGCGAAAATAGTGGGTAAATTAAATACAGAAGTTAAACATGCTAAGATGAGCATATTGGCAAGTAAAATGAGTCCTACAAAGAGAAAGTATAATTTGGCTACTTTGGAACTGCTTGTTTCTTCTTTGTATATTTGTTTTTTGTCTCTATTGAAGTTAATTAGTGCACTTATGAAACGAGCAAATAGATTGGCTAAAATTACTTGTTTAGAGAAAAAATAGAAGATGAGAAAGAAAACAAAATCAATAGCTAGACCAAGAAGTGGAAACATGGCAAATGTAAAGATTTCTTTTTCGGGAGTTTTTATTTCTTTCTTTTCTATTTGAAGTTGTTCTTCTTTGGTAAGAGCAATTTCTTTTATTTCTATGTTTTGTTCAGCACATTTTAATAAACAATTGATTTCATAATCAAAATGATTTCCTTTTGTTCCTAATAAAAATTCAGTTAAATTGCTAGTAAATGCTCGCAATCCGGCTTGAGCATCATAGATTTCTTTTCCTGTTTTTTTCTGATAAGCTAGACGCATGGCTTCGCTTCCTAGTTTTTTTATTTTGGATGTTTCTTTGGTTCTTCTTTTTGCTCCTAAGACTAGTGCGTTAGGATTTTTGCTTGCTTCTTCTAGAACCAATTTTATGTCTTCTACCGCATATTTTTTTTGGTAATCCATGGTGGCTACTATATAATTTGTTTTGCAATTTTCTTTAATGTATTGTAGTCCTGTTTTTATAGAAGCACCCTTCCCTTTGCTAAATTCATGTTTGATTACTTTTACTATTTTTTCTGCTTCTTCAAACGTTTTTTGGAAGCTTATACTACTTCCATCGTTTATCACTAATACTTGCAACCCTATTTGTTTTAATTCTGTTAGAAAAGAAACAAAAGTTGTATCAGGTTCAAAAGCAGAAATTAAAACTATTTTTAAATCATTCATCCCTATATTCTCCCTCATTTTTTGTTGTTAGTTTTATTTTATCATCTTTCTCATTTTTTAAAAATAGAAAATGCGTTTCTTTGGGCAGGAGATAAAGTTTTTTCTACTAAAAAAAGAAATACTAGATGTCCTAGATTTCTTCTCTTTTGTTATGATAAATTTTATGTAAACGAGAACCTAGTCGACAAAGAAGCTCATTGGTAA
This sequence comes from uncultured Mycoplasmatota bacterium, assembly GCA_947649365.1. Lineage (GTDB taxonomy): Bacteria > Bacillota_I > Bacilli_A > RF39 > UBA660 > MGBC108787. Next base: position 20,135 of record CANSRH010000018.1, read on the forward strand.
TTGTTCCTGCTAGACTCGCTACTTCTTCTGCTGTTATTTCAGGAGTGTTCCCAATCAGTGTTACGATGTCTCCTGCTTTTATTTCGGGAATATTGGTGACATTTATCATTAGTTGGTCCATACAAATACGTCCTATTACTTCTGCATATTGGTTGTTTACTATCACTTTGGCACCTTTGTTTGATAGCTCTCTTGGATAACCATCTGCATATCCTATGGATACAGTGGCTATTTTTTCTTTTTGGTTTGCTTTGTAAGTTCTTCCATAACCTACTGTTTCTTCTTCTTTGATTTCTTTTACACTGGTTATTCTTGCTTTGACACTTAATACTGGATGTAAAGTAAGAGATGTCTTTTTGTAGACTTCTTTTGTACTATCTACTCCGTAAAGTATGATTCCAGGTCTTACGTAGCTGTATTCATAGTTATCATTGTAGTTTAAAATGCCATAACTGCTTTGCATGTGTACTTTTCCAACATTGTATCCATCTTCTTTTAGTTTTTTTATTAATTGTTCCATTCTTTTATTTTGAAGGTTGGAAAACGCTATGGCTTCTTCTTGTTTACTATCTGTAATACAAAAATGTGAATACATTCCTACTACATCGATTTCTTGCTTTTTGTACATGCTTTTTATAAAATCTATTTCGTGATAAGGAATTCCTAACCGATTCATTCCTGTGTTGATTTTTAAATAAACTCTTAATTTTTTCTTTAATGGCATATGGAGAATTCGTTTTGCGTATTCTTGGTCAATTGCTGTGATTATTAAGTCATGTTCAACTGCTAATCGTAAGCTTTGTATACTTACATGGCCTAAAATTAAAATGTTTCCTTTTGTATGATTTTCTCGTAAACTGATTCCTTCTTCTAATGTAGCAACTGCAAAATCTTCTATCCCTATTTTGTTTAAGTGTTTAGCAATTTCTATCATACCATGTCCGTAAGCGTCTGCTTTTACAACTGCCATGATTTTGGTTGAGGGAGAAATTATTTTTTGTATACTTCTTACATTTTCTTCTAATTTTGATAAATTGACTTCTATCCATGCTCTTTCTTTGGCTAGGTTATTGTGCATTTTCTATTCCTAATTCAATTAATTTGTCTAGTACAAGAGAAAATTCTAAACCGATTTCTTTTAGCATGGAAGGATATCTACTATGTGAAGTACATCCAGGGATGGTGTTGACTTCGTTGAATACAATTCGTTTTTCAGGTGTATAAAACATGTCTACTCTTGAAAATCCTTTACAATTTAAACATTGATAAATTTGTAAAGCTGTTTTTTTTATTTTGTCCCGTTCTTCTTCTGATAGACGAGCAGGTAGATGAATTTTACTGGTTTTTAAGTTGTATTTTTCTTCAAAGTCAAAGAACCCTTCTTGAAGCTCTATTTCGTCCACTTCCCCTATTGTTAGTTCTTCATTCCCAAGTATTGCACATCCTACTTCAAAACCATTAATATTCTCTTCAATTATTACTTCATTATCATAGTTAAATGCAAAGTCGATTGCTTTTTTCAATTGATTCTCTTCTGTTATTTTGGTGATTCCAAAAGAGGAACCAGCTTTTAAAGGCTTAACAAATAGAGGATAGTTTAATTTTTTTATTTCACACTCTTTTTCTTCTAGATTGTTTTTTGTTATTCGTACTGATTTTGGTACTTCTATTCCATTTAATCTTACTAATTCATGAGCTATAAATTTATCCATACATAGACTACTAGATAGCATTCCTGGTCCTACAAAAGGAATTCCAGCGAGTTCAAAGAGCCCTTGTAATCTACCATCTTCTCCGTTTTTTCCATGAAGTATCGGAAAGGCAATGTCAATGTTTATTACTTCTTTGGTGTCTATTATAATAAAGCCATGATCACTTCGATTGGAAGATATGGTTATTTTTTTGGTATATTCTTGTTGATTCCATTCATTTTTTTCTATTTTTTCAATGGGTCCTGTATATAAGTAAAAGTCCCCTTGTTCTGTTATACCTATTAAGGTTATTTCGTATTTTTCTTGGTTTAAGTTTTTTATGACTGATGTTGCTGAGACTAGTGAGACTCCGTATTCACTAGAGCATCCTCCAAAAAAACATGCTACGTTTCTTTTTTTCATTCTTCTACCTCTTCTATTTTTGTATTTTCTGGTAGTTCGTACCCTACCGCAACAATTTCATCGTAAAGTTTTTTCTTTTCAATTTTTTCTTTTGTTTCTTTATTTTTTATCGTTTTTATAATAGCAACACTTTCATAAACTTGATTCTTCTTTCTTATGTATTTGAAGTCTTCATTGGATATGATTGCCATTTCTTTTGTTTCATGGTTGGAAAGGATGGTTGCATACATGTATTCTTCGTCAAATGCTATACGGATTTGATAAATATGGTCTGTATTATTTTTTACTTTTAAATCTTGCCATCCTTTGTTGATGGTCGCATCTACACCATCTAAGGCATCTTTGTCAGGATTAGGAAATGATTTTATTTTGTGTCCATGTCTTTCTATGATTGTTAATGGTGTCATTAAAAAGGTATAGTACAAAAGATTACTTAAATGGCAAACTCCTCCCCCTTTTTCATGAATGATTTTATTGTTCCTTAATGTTAGTCCTTCTTTTAATTTCCCATATTTTTTGGTGTTTTTTTCTAGGTAATTGAAAGAAAAAATTTCGCCAGGATAAATATAAACTTTGTCCATGGTTTGACTGGTTATTTTTAAGTTGTGTACTTTGTTTTGTTGATAAATAATGTCATGACCACTTTGCTCATTAATCATCCAAGTTTTGTTGGATGCAATTTCAAATGGTAAATACTCCCCTTTTTTCTTGGCATATTTGTTTTTGTCTAAAGCCATTTTGGTGTTTACTATGACATTTCTTTGCCATATTCGTAATGGCACTAAAAAAGGAAAGATTTCTGTTATTCGTTTTCGCTTCATTTTATCACTCATTTCTCTTTTTTATTGTACCACTTTTCTGTATTTCCTATTGTTATTTCTGTTTCATAATGGTGTAAAATTGTTATTTGATATGTAAACAAAAAGCATGTGGCGTCAATTTTTGTAAACAAAAAAACAAGAGTTTCTTGCTTTTTCTTTGCTATTTTTGGATAATTTCTGTTTTTCCCATAATATGATTTCTTATTTGAACGTAATCTGTTGCATAAATATTATTATCGTTGTTGATATCCGCGGCTAGTAAGTAGGCTCCCGTAAGATTTCCTTTTCCCATAATATGATTACGTACTTTTACATAATCCGTTGCATAGATGAACCCATCTCCATTGACATCTCCTTTGATTACTATTGTATAGATGTGCTCTTGCCCGTTCCATTCTAAGGCAAATTGGATTCCTGTTCTTACTAACCCTTCTTTTATTTCTTTTCCTTGGTTATCTAAAAAATGTTTTAATGTTATTCTTGCATCTAGAGAAATCTTTTTTTGGATGTCTTTTAGATTTGTTCCAAGAGCAAAGCCAATTACGTAGGAGTCGTTTTTTGTTAGTCCTAAAAACTCGAGTACTTCTTTTTCTGTCATGGTTTTGTTTGGTGCTTCTACTATCAGTTGCATAGTAAATGGCATTTTTCCTTCCCCAATTTTTAGTTCTAGCAAGATAGTCGTTGTACCAACGTTTAGGCCTTCTATTTTTCCATTTTGATACGCTGCTATGCTTGTATCTGTAAAGTGAAGTTCATAAGAAGTCGTTTTATTTGGTTCTATGTTTAACGGAATTTCTTTTTTGGTATATTGGGTAAGTGAAAAAGAGGATGGAAGTGTTACTTTGTGTATGCCTATTGCTAAATTTTCTTCTCTTAGTACATCGAGCTTATGAAATGTTTTGTCGTATCCTCCAACGGCATTTGCTATTTTGTTTCCATCAAAATATACATTTTCTGGTTGGTGATACGTAGCATCCATAATGAGTTGTAATCCTATGAATCCTCCTATTTTGTTGGTTCCATTTACATTGCTTGTAGAAAAGCTATCTTTTATTTGGGCGTTTTTGTTCAGTCCTAAAAAGCCTCCAACGTTTTGTATTCCTTTTACGAAAACACTAGAGGAACAAGATTCTATTTTCACTCGGTTATCTGCACTTCCCAGAAATCCTCCGGTGGTTTCTAAGTCGTAAAGTGGGGCTTTTTCTTGAGAGACATTTCCACTTTTTATATGAACATTGTATAAATCGATATTGACTGCATGATTTGCAAACCCACCTAATGTTCGTCCTGTTATAGACGTTGCATTTATGTTTTCAATGGTTAGATTTTTTATTAGTGTTTTTGTATTTTCATTTCCAATGGATTGGAAAACACCTTGTTTGTTTGTTGTAATATTTTTTAGTGTTTTGTTGTTTCCATCCAAGTTTCCTTCTAATAAAATATCTTTGTATTCGATTCCAGAAAAGTCTAAGTCGTTCATTAATTTGTAGTATTTGTTTGTTGTGGATAAGCTCATTAAATATAAATACGTTTCTGTATTTCTTATTAGATAAGGATTTTCTTTTGTCCCTTCTCCTTCTGTTTTTGGATAGGTAACTTGTAAGGTAATGGAGTCTTGTGTTTCCTCTGTTACTTCAATAATTAGCCCAGAGTTGGTTCCATCGGAAAAATAAATAGACTCATTGTCAAAGGTAGTATTGTTTAAGTCCAATTCTTTTCCAAATATTGGTCTTTTTTTGTTTAGTGTCGCAAGGGATAATTCTCCTTTTCCAGCATTTTCTGCTGTTTCGTTTGGACGGAAAATGTAAATATGGTCTTCTGCTCCATTGTTTCCTTGAAATTTATATTTTTCATTGACACGATAAATGATAATACCACTGGATTCTGCTGAATAGGTGTCGTATGTGTTTAATTTTTCATGGTATTCTACAACAAAGTATTCGTCTTTGTTTCCTCCTACTTCTATTTTTATTGCCCTTTTTTCATTTTTATCTAGATATTTTGGTTTGTATAGTGTGATATCTTTCGTTGTTTTGTCTATTACTGGCAAGGGATTGTGCCAATTGGTATTTTTATGGTATTCACTTGTAAAATAAGTTAAAAAGCTTTGAGGATTTGAACCTATGCTATTTCCCATGATGTCATAAAATCCTACTGGATTGGTATTGTTTCCATGACGATATAAATCCATATATCCTAATGTATGACCAAATTCATGAACGATGGTTCCATAGGTACCTCGATTGAGCGAAAATAATCCTGCTGCTTCTTTGTAATCGTTTGCATATAAGAGTGTATAAGCAGCAACTTTTTTGCCAAGTATGTTATTAGTTACTTCTGGATTGTTTTGCATATGCGACCATAGAAGATCATTGAAAGCAATGGGAACAGGTAACGTTTTTTGACCTTCTATAATGAATGATATGGCATCGATGGTTCCATCTTTATTTGGATCTAATTCGTCTGCTGTGATTCCGCTGTCTGCTACCATGTTTTTAATGTAAGAAACTGCATTGTTTATAAGTTCTGTTTCTCTTTTTGTTGCTTCTGCTTTGTTTTTGTATCCTATTGGATTTTTTTCATCGTATCGTAAGTAATAGCCAATGGAATGAGAGTCTGTGTATGCCACAACTTTTCCTTGTACTTTTGGAAATATTTCTGTTGTGATGGATAGTGTGCCATAACTTTCTCTCTCGTAATAGCTTTTAAAGGATGGCACTTTTATTTTTCCTTTGATACTATCCATTTCAATGGCTTCTTTGCTGTTAAAAAGTTGATTTGCATTTAAAACACTTTGCTCATCGTCTAGATGATGAGGAACATTTGGATCGTTGAAGCGAATGAATACCGCTAGATTTTTTACATTTATTGTTTCATTGTTTCTTGCAAGAGTGTTTTGAATCGTCTCTGTTACAATCGCTTGATTATACTGCTTTTCTGTTGGAGTGGAAAGGATTAGAATACAAAAAACGAAAAAAACGAAAAGTTTATTGTACGTTTTCATGTTTTCGTCCTCTTTTTTCTTTCCAATAGAAGAATGATACTATGCTTCCAAAAACTAATAATAAACCAATTAGTCCCCACAGAATGGGTTCTTTTGTCTTTTTTTGTTCACAATGTTCTAAAAATGCTGGAAATAGTTGAAGCGTTCCTTCTTTTTTTTCATATAAGTATTCTAGTTTTGTTCCTTCTTCGTTCATAGCATGGATTAAACAATAGTTATTTTCTTTTTGAAACGTTTCACATGGAATTTCTGTATTGTTGATTGTTATTATTTCTCGTGTTGTTTCCATTTTCTTTTCAGTGGATTCAATTAAGTAATACATTTGATTTTTAATTTGAATTGGAATACATTCACTTATTAGTTCTTGGTTTTCTTTTGAATACAGGTACCATTTTTTTTCATTTTTTTCTTTTTCACCATATACGAGTGTAAGGTTTCCTTTCGTAAATACACTTATTTCTTTGTCGTTTATAGAAATTTGTTCTTTGGTAAAACCTTCTGGTATGGTGAGTCCTTGTATGTTTTTTACAATTCCTATTTGTTTTCCTTGGTAATTTAGAAAGACTTCTGGTAATTCTTCTACATAGACGTGAATGGTATAAGTCTTTTTGTTTCCATTTTCCGCTGTGACAAGTATTTCTATTTTGTTGTTTCCTGGTTGTACTTTTTTGGTTCCTGTTCCTTCTACTTTGGCTTTGGTGTCCGAAGGAGTTCCTTCTATGTTGATTTCTTTGATTTCATTAGGTAAAACTAAGTTGTATTCTAATTTGCTACTTTGAAATTCCGGCGATAAATTTCCTTCTTTTATATTTAACGAAGCTAAATCATTGTTATCCGATTTCTTTGGCGTCGTGTTTCCAGGATTAGGTTTTGGATTGGTTGTGCTTGGTTTATTCGTGGAAGAATTTGAGATTGTTACTGAGACACTTCTTGCACCAGGGTTATATTGATTTGCGTCTGCATCGGAAAACCCAACCACAGGAGTTGCGGTGATTACAACGGTTCCACTTCCACCTGCTGTAACGGTTACAGTTACATAGTTTTGTTCTACCCAAACACTACTTGTTGAAAGTGTTCCATTATTAATGGATAGATTGACTCTACCAATGGCATCTCCTCCTACTCGTATCGTAAATGAACTTCCAGGAGACACTTGTTTGGTACTGGCTGATAGACTAAAAGAAGCTGCATGTACAGGGATAGCAAGTAAAACGAATAGAAAGAAACTCAACAATAATAAACTACATTTTTTCATATAAAATACTACTCCTTTAAATAGGCCTATTATACCATAGGATTATGTTTTCGTGGAAAATTTATTTTTTAGTCCTTTCTATTGAATCCCCTACTTTGTTCGTATCTATTTTTGTATTCTTTTTTTGCTAATTTTACTATTTTCTCAACAAATTCCGTCTTTCCTTCTGTATATAAATCTCTATTGGGTTTATATTTATTAAATAATGCTAGTTTTAATTTTTCGTATTCTTTTGCTTTTCGTTCATTGTCTTTTAGATAATCCCTAAAATATAATTCATCACAATCCCCATAGTTTTTTATATGAATATGAATTACTTTCTTTGCATACCCACTTAAGGTATATCCCTTATTAAAAGAAATTTTACTAGACGTTTCGTTCATTAAAATATACTTTTTCTTAAGTATCTCTTTTACTTTCTCTTTCTTTTCAAAATCTATTTCTATTAAAATATCTACAATTGGCTTTGTTTTTATATTGGGAATGGATGTGCTTCCTATGTGACTAATTCTAAGTATAAATCCTTCCAACATAGATCTTAAAAGTTTTTCTTCTTCGAAATAAATCTCTTTAAAATTCTCTTTATTGTCCGTAAATAAGATTGGAAACAATTCCCATAATTCTTCATAACTCTTACTTTCTAAATTCATAAGTCTCTTCCTAATGGTTTAATTTTAACTTCTAATATTTTTTTATTTGTTTAGAAATTAATGCAGTACATGTATTCATTTGAATGCAAGCATAAAACTGGTTGGTTACTTCTTTTCCTTTTCCAATTGTTGTTCCATTTTTGGCATCTTCTTCTGTTTCCCAAAGAACAAAATCAGTCCATGTATCTTTTTGTAAATAGTGTTCCCAAGAAATAAACCCGTTTGCTTTGGATATGATTTCATCATGCAATTTTTGAGTTATTTCTATAAATTGTTCTTCTTTTATCCCTTTTTTAAGTTTATAAGAAAATATCCATGCCGTCTTAGCCATCTATTTTTTCCTCCTTTCAAGGAATTTTTGCTCTATTTCTATTTTTACTATAACATATAAAAAACAAATCTACTATCTTTTGTTTGATTTGTTTTATAAAATTATTTTAGCATTGCTAACAAAAAGGTTGATAATTCTTGTTCTGTTATTTTAGTGGTTTCAATATCAAAGTTATAATCATTCCATTGAAATTCTGTAAAATATGTTTCTTCGTATTTGAAAATTTTTAGTTCTATACCATTGATTGTTGTTGTTTTACTTCCTTCTTCATTAAAATAATAATCTCTTATGGGCTTACGATCTTTCGAGTATTTGATATTTATCGTTCGGTCATTATCATTTGAATAGACAATTTCATAATTTCCTATGATGTTGTACTCTTTGCTTTCTCTATTTTCCCTAAAATAAAGTATATATTTGTCGGTTTTCTCTAAATCTTTGGGGAGATTGATTCGTTCCTCTTTGTAGGGTAGTGGAAAAGCAATATCATGGTTCGTTATTCTTTTTAGTTCAGCATCTATACTACGTGTTCCTACATTTTTATTCGTCACTTCATTGATATTTAACGTTATATTCGTTTCTTTATCTACATAAGGTTTATTCTCTAGGACTGCTTTTTTATCGTTTTGGTAGAAGAATAAAATGCCACTTACTATTATCACTAAGCCTATTGGTACGAAAGCCCATTTTTCTATTTTGTTTTTCATCTTTCTTTTTTCTCCTTTTTCTATTTTATTGATTATTTCTTTATAATACTCTTTTGGATTCATTTCTTGTTCTATTGCACGTTTTAATTTTTCTTTATTTGTCATTCTCTCTACCCCCATTTCCAAAATGCTCTTGTAATTCGTGCAGTGTTCTATAGATTAAGTTCTTAACATAAGATTCTTTTGCGTTTAAATACTTAGAAATTTCTTTACTACTTACTTCTAATTTGTAGTATAAATAAAAAACTTTTGGAATATCTTGATTTTTTTTACTTTTTATATAGTTCCAAATGGTATTCCAATGTTCTTTTGTGATTATAAGATCATTGATATCCATTTTATCTTCTATTGTATCTATTAATTCTATGTCTTTTTCATTTGTTTCAAATAAAGAGATAACTTTTATTTTCTGCAATAGAGAGTAATGTTTTTTGATTTTATTGTTTGCAATACCTATAAGATAACTTTTCATATTTCTATCGGATATTTCTTTTTTGTTTAAAATTTTCCATAATTCTAAATAGGTTTCTTGTATAATATCCTTGGTATCAGTAATATGATGACATTTAATAATTACATATTTAAGCAAATCTAAATGGGTTTTGTCATATATCTCATTAAATTTATATAGGTTTAACTTGCTAGCCATGTTCCTCACCTACACTATAATAATCCTTTGTTTTTAAGAAAAAGTTTCAAAAATTTTAAAATTTGTTGCCGAAATTCTTATAATCATTAAAAATTGCTTAAGAAGATTATAATATAAAAAGACAGATGATTCTTCTGTCTTTTTCCTATGTATTCCATTTTTTATCGATAACTAGCAACCGTACATTTTCCACTTTTTTTGTTAAATGTTGCACCTAATCTTTGTCCAGCTTTATCTACCCATGTATAACTAAGGGATCCTGTTGATATACTGGTTAGCGTTCCTTCTCCTCCCACTTTTTCGACTAATTCTTCATAGGTAAATGAACCATTATTTAAATCTTTTTGTAAGTCACTTGAGGATGGTAATTTTATTGTTTCATCTTTTAGACTTTCTTTATCGATTGTTGCTTGAATTGTGATTGTATCATTACTATTTTTGAAACTTATCCAATTTTTAGAATCAAATTTCCAAATTGGATCACTTCCTATCATGGCATCGGTAGTGGATTCAAAGCCAATTATATCATTCATTTCTTCTATCGTATTTGTTGCTTCAATTTTCTTCATACATTCTACAATGGAACAATTTCCTTTTACGTCTTCTTTTGGCTTTTCATCTAAATTTTCTTTTGCACATCCTGTTGCAAAACATAGGGCACATAAAGCGATAATAGCACTTAATCGTATTTTTAATTTCATTTTCTTTTCCTTCTTTCTATAAAATTATAGCAAAAACAAAAGATCTCGTAAATATGGTTGCATTTTTTATTTCTTTTTATAATTAATATTTGCTAATTTTGCTTGTTTGCATAAATCTTTTGTCTGTAATTTATATTGTTTTCCATCTTTTATTGTATACGTCCCACATTGTCTAAATTCAAAATTAACATTTTTTCTTATACATTGCTCTCTAATATCTAATGCCCAATCATAATGAAATACTCTAGCATTTGTATCCGATTCTCCACCTACTACAACTAATTCAACGGAATCCAAGTAGTTTTCAATAGCAATGTTCTCTAATAATGGTTGAGCTGTAATGCATTTATGTTTTATTGGTAAATCTTTAAATATTCCTAATTTGTAATCGGCATTTTTTTGATTTTCAATCGTACAACAGACTATTACATTATCGTAACCATCGTTCCAGTCTTCTGGAATACATTTTGTAAATCGGTCTATTCTTTTTGTTAGAAATAAAAACGTACAATCCTGTCGCATTTTTATCATTTTCCAACATTCTTCTCTCCACTCGTCTGCTTCTTCAATAAGAAAATCTGTTGAAAAACATAGATAAACAATTCCTGATTTCATCTTATAGTTACCATTTTTTAATCTCTCTATTGGTTTTTCAAAGTCTTTTGTTTTTATAATTTTATTTGTGTTTTTCTTTCTTTTTGCATCTTCTTTGTGTATATAACAATGCAAACAGCCATCACTACATTTTTTACACCCACGCCAGGGATTCCACATTGTCACCGTTTTTATCACTCCTAAAATCTTGATTTTTCATAATTGTAAGAAATGCTCGTTCCTACCACTATATCTTCTATTTTTTCAATTATTAACCAATCGTCCATGTTTCCTTGATGGTCAAAATCTAGTGCAGGAATTTCTTCTTCATTTTTAAATTCTACTAGACATAGACATTTTTTGTGCCATCTTTCTTTTTGTTTATCTGTTAGCTGTAATTTGTTATTATTTTCTTCAATCGTTTTGGTTATTTCTTCTTCACTCAATTTTACATAGTTTTGCACTTCTTTTCCAACTGCTTTTGCAGTTATTTTTTTTCCTTTTTCTTTCCTCTTTTTAATGAAAGATTCTTATCTTTATAATTCTTTTTTTCTAATCGAGTGTTTATCGTTATTTATTATCAAAATTTTCTGTTTTTAAATCACAATAATATCTGCCACTTGTAGCAGTAAATTTTAAAATACAATAATCTGGATCTGTTACCCCTTTTTTATAAAATAGGGTATCTCCTTTTTTCCAAAACTTAGTTTTCGTTTCTTGATCTGTTAAAACTTCCATTTTGCCTTTTAACATGACACCCTCATATTTAATTAATCCTTTATGATAAAAATATATACTAGCATTTGGATTTTTTTTATATTGTTGAACTCTCATAGAGGAGGTATTTGTAGAAAAATAAAATTCTTTTAATCCAATTCTTTTTCTAGGTTTTAACATTGCTTTTCCATTAGGATAATTTTCTTCATCAATAGAACATATAAAACTCACTTTTTGTTTATCAATCCATTTTTCTATTCTCTTTTTATCCATTATTTTTTAACTCACTTTCCAATTGCAATTTAGATTTTGACTTATTTTCATCCTTTTGATTTTCTCCGTTTTTATGTTAGAATCTGTTGATTTTTTTCGAAAGGGATTTTACTATCCGTTTCTTTCTGTAAACCTTTTACTTAAAAAAATTAAACCAGCTTTCTTAATGATGCTAGTGTCTTGTGTATTTGTTTATTGGAGTCCATTAGTTTTTACAATCGCTTTCTGTATATTCCACTGAATAATCTCCAATCAAAATATTTTTATCATTTTCAGTAGTATTACATATTATCATTGTAAGATCTTTATCTTTTGATTTGTAAATCTTTGTTCCACCATCTTTTAATGTATCTTTTAATTCTAATTCATTTGTTATTGTTTCTAAACTTCTATTCAATGTTTGATTTGCATTTGAAATATAATATTTTAATGTCATTTTACTACCACTATCTACAATATAAAATTCTTCAAGATTGCCCGCCAAATAAATGGTACGATTGTCCAATGTATAATACTCTTTGAATCTAATACTATTGTGGACTACTGGTTTTGTAATGTAAAAATCAATGCCTTCTACAATTTCAATGTTAGTCGTACCAATTTGAGCTGGATAACTTTCGTTAATTCCTCCAACATAAGTTATTTTTACATTGGTTCCTACTTTATAAGTTGTATTATCATTTTTTAATTTGATACTAAACTTATCAGAAGTTTTTCTTTCTTCTTCGTTTTCATTTGGTTCTACTATAATGTTGGAGGAAGATACTTCAAGTATTTTTCCATAAAAAGAATGTTCATCAAGACTTATGGTGTCATTAGATCCCTTTGTGTCAGTTTTAAAATCAAATGTCTCTCTATTTGTAACATCTTTTTCAATGATTTTATATACAACACCCGCTCCTAAACCTACTACTAAAACCATTATCATTGTTCCTATTATTTTTTTCTTCATAGTTTCTCCTCGACATATTACTATTTTTACAAAACTTTCTATGAAATATTATAACACTAAAAAAGAAGAATCTAAACTAATCGTAATAAAGTACTATTAGAACACTAAGGTACATTGTTAGCCAAATTCGTATATTATCGCTTTTTTTTATTTATCTATTTTTCTAAAACACTATAGATTTTTAATATTTGTTATTTAAATAGTAGCTGAATATTTTTATTTACTTCTTAATGCCTCAATTGGATTTTTTTTACTTGCCGTTTTTGATTAAAGTATATTTTTAAAATTTTGAAAATTCGTTACATAAGTGTTACATAAAATTTTAATATTAATCTGTCGTAAAAATTGTATTTTTATTAATTGCTTAAGTTTATTTTTTGATCTTGATAAAGTTCATTTTTGAGTATTTCTGGATTATCTCCAACAAATGCACGACTCGCTTCTTCATCCCCTTGTAATTGCCACATAAACCATGCTGTTACATATCCATCTGCTGTATATAACATAGTCCCATGTTCTGCATCAATTCTTCTCATCATTACTTTTGATGACGGAATTTTATTATACATATCAATCATTTTTTCTATAGGTATAACCATTTTAGTTTCAAAATCTCCCTGTGTTCCTGCTATTATCAATGTTGGTATATTTATTTTTGTTAAATCATAATTCCAACCAAACGCAAGTGCTGATTCTTCTTGTGTTGGAGATAAAGCAACAGCCGTTTTATATGCATCCTTATGTTCCATAACTGAAATTGAAGTAAATACTCCTGCCCCACCTTGAGAGTGTCCCGTAATACCGATATTATCAATATCTATTTTTCCATATAACACACTATCTTTATCCGCATTTGCCTTTTTTATATAATCTATTGTTTCTTCCGATGACTTCCCAAATCCTGTACTTCCATCATCATTTCCTACCACTATAAATCCCCATGATGCTAAATGTTTAAACAACGCTTTATATTTTTTAGGAAGAACACCTGTTCCATTTAAGACCACTACCACAGGATATTTTTTATTCCTACTTTCTAATTCTTCAGGATAGTAAACATAATTATACTTTGTTAATTCTGTTGCTTTACTTTTTGTACTCTTAACTTTGTATTCACCCACTCTAAGATATTTTGCTTCAATATCCCCTCCAGTTTTCACTTCTTTAGTGTAATTTTTAGGTACTGATGAGACAAATGATAATAGAACTAATAAACCAATAATTAACACAATTGGAATCAATATAATGATTCCTAAAATTTTTAACACTTTCTTCATACTCCTGTTCCCACATTATTTAACAGGCATATATTTATCTAGATATTCTTCAACTGTTTCCATATATGCTTTCATAACTTTATCATCATTTTGAACTCCATGCCCTGAGTGTTCAGCTACAAACAATTTATAATCGACGCCATTCTCTTTTAATGCTTTTTCTAAATGTCTTACACCTTTATATGGTTGTATTCTATCGTGTTTTCCATACAATAAAACACTTGGTACAGACTTTTCATTTACAAAAGTGTAAGCAGATATTTGTTTTAAAAGACTCAGATAACTTCCATCTTTAATCATTTCTGGAGTAATTTCAACTCCACCCATAACGCTAAATAATCTTGCTCCTGCTTCTCTTGATTCATCTGTATCTTGTCCTAATCCATAATTATCCCAATCTTCTACAAAATAACTTGATGGTCCTACCATTTCAAACATAAGTTTTACTGGTACTGGAGATTCTTTGGCATCTCTATAGGCATACAACATTGCTAATGCTCCTCCAGCTGATCCTCCACTCATTGTAATTCCATCTATTTTATATCCATGTTTTTCTGCTTCTTCTATTACTTTAGGTATTGCACTTTTTATTTCCATCGATTGTGAATAAACACTCTTATCATTATTTTCTGTTCGTAATGTATAGTTAATACCAACTGCTACATATCCTTTAGAACATAACCACGAAAGCATACTTTTATCATCACTCTTATCACCAGAGGTAAAACCTCCTGCATGAAGATAAACAACTAATCCATAAGTTTCTTTATTGCTATCTTTTGGTAAATATAAATCAAACTTATTTGATTCTTCCTCTCCATAGGAAATATCTTCATACAATGTTCCTATCTCATCACTCCATTCAACAGAGTATTTTTTAGACCATTCAGGTTTTATTGTAACTTTGGAAATTGCCCCAATGAAAACTGATACGAAAAATGCCAATATGCAAATAAATATGAACATTCCTTTCCCTCGTTTCTTTTCATTTTTCATAGGAAGTTTCCTCCAAATAAAGTTCCTCCTAAAAGTAAATTCATAAATGCTCGAACTGCTAATTTTCCTACTACAATCCCAACTAAAATTACACATCCAAGTACAATCCATCTTTTTCCTGTCATCATACTTCTTACTCCTTCTTATTGACTTCTTTAGAAAGTAATGTTATATTTCTAACAATTGTATTTTATTCTAAAAGTATAAAAAAAACAATAGATAAAACGTCTATTGTTAGAAAGAAAGTTGGATTATAACAATGGAATTACAAAGTGATATTTCAAAAAAAGATATAGCAGATGCCTTAATTCTTTTAATGAAAAAAAAAGACTATAATAAGATTACAAATAAAGAAATAACAGATAAAGCAGGATTTTCACATATTACTATTTATCGTAATTTTAAAAATAAAGATGAAATTTTAAAGTATTATGTAGATGAAATAACAAAGAATTTCATTAAAAGAAAACAAGTTAATTACGATCCAAACAATTTTAGAAAATATCTTATTACTTTATTTACTCATTTGAAAGAAAAAGAAGAGATAGGAATACTTCTATATAAAGCAAATTGCATACACTATATTAAAGATGAATTTGACAAAATTTTTTTAAATAAAGCTCTAAATAAAAAAGAACAATATAACTATTATTTCATATCTGGCGGGCTATATAATATTTATTATAATTGGTTAATTAATGGTTGTAAGGAATCACCTAATGAAATTGCTGATATGTTTATAGATTTTTATATTTTAAAAGAAGATACTAAATAAAGTTATCTCCTTATTTTTTGTACTTCCAACATTTGATGGATTGTTCTAAGCTTTTATCTTTGTTGTCATTATGCATTACTTTTTAACCACTTTTGAAAAGCAACATTAAATGAAAAATTATTTCCTATTTGTTCTTTATAAAATGCTCTATGTTTTTCTGATTAAACAAAGTTTTTTTCTATTATTGTATTAAATATCAACCATTTTATTTTTAGTATTGTCAATTTTATAAGTTTTTTATCTATATCTAAAAAGTTAACGATTCTCTTTGTTAATTCTAATTTACCATCTGTTATTTGTAAATCATTCTTTCTACAAAAATCAATTAGTTCCTTTTTCAAATAATAATATTCTTTAAATGTATTACTATCTAAATTATTGTCTAATTTAGGCCTTTCGCTCATACGTATCTCACTTCTCAATTTTTTATTCAAAATAATATGTTTCATTTTCATTATTTTGAATTGTAGCATTTTTGGGCACTACTTTTAAAATATTAAATATATTATAAATATCAGGATAAACACTTATCATTCCCATTATTGACATTCCAAACAATATTCCATTTAATTCTCTTAAATCATTGCTACTAAAACAAAATATAATTAATGGAATCAATCCTAAAATAATTGGTAATATACTTAAGAATAGGAAACGATTTCTATTTACTGGACTTGATGATAATGCTACTGCTGTGAAACTTTTAGGTATTACACCTATATATACTGTTGCATTTTTTGGAAACGCAATAGCGTGTAGTAATTCGTGAACAAGTATTAATAAAAACCCTATGATAACTCCTAGAAATAGAAATCCTACATTTATTACTTTTTCATTTGCAATAAATGTTTTTACAAACATACATATAAAACAAATTAAAACAGATGGTATCATAAATGGTAATGCTTTTATTTGCATTTTTTTCATATCGTCTTCACTATCTAATTTTTTAGCCTTTTTAGGTATATCAGCAGTAGGAAAATCTTTCTCACTTTTTATTATACCTTTCCATATAATTTTAGGCATTTTTTCTTCTCCAATCATCTCTATAAATTAGTATTTGTGTAACACTTTATATTAAATATTATAGCATTCAAAAAGTAAAATCTAAACTGATTCTACTCTCATTCTTCAAAAAATTTATCTATTCTAACACCTAGTATTATAGTAATCTTGTATAAAGTCATAAGTGATATATTATTTTTATCATTAGCCGATTCTATACGTTTTAGATGATTAATTGATACATCTAATATTTAGCAAAATCCAGCAATCTTACACCTTTTTCGTTTCTATATTTCTTGATGTTTTACAAATAACAGCCTTAATATTTTTATTCTTCAATATCAATATGAAGATTAATATCTTCTTCTGTAGGAAGTTCTTTAGATATATCAT
>CANSRH010000019.1 GCA_947649365.1 uncultured Mycoplasmatota bacterium
ATATAGAGGCAGGAAAGACACTTCGAAGAAACACCTATCGAGGAAAAGACATTACAAGTTATCATACAGATGGAAGTATGTATGAAATGATAAGTAGTGGTCGATTTGATGATATCTATGTAGGAGATTATATAGAATCAAACAATGTGAAGTGGTTGGTTGCAGATATTGATAATTATTTGTATAGTGGTGCTTCACCAAATGTCTTAACAAAACATCATATAACTATCATACCAGCAACTATTTTAACTACTGTACCTATGAATGATGCAAATACAACAGAAGGAGGCTACTACAATAGCAAAATGAAACAAGAAGTTTTACCGAATGTTTTAACTACCTATGTGAATCCTGTGTTTAAAGAACACGTCTTGACTTATAGTACCATGCTTACAAATTCTATAAATATGGAAGCGCCATCGATGGCTGGAGGCGGACGTTTAGGGTCATCCAATGGATGGGGCTGGTACGAAAGTCAAATAGATTTGATGAGTGAAGTTAATGTTTTTGGTACAACTGTATTTTCTTCCAGTGGGTATGATATTGGAATTGATGCTACTCAATATGCTCTTTTCCGACTAAAACCAGATTATATTAATACAATAAAAAGAATAGGATACTGGTTAAAAAATGTTTCTAGTTCAACAGGATTTGCACATGTTGGTGGTAGTAATTTTCCTAATTTTGCTAACGCGACAACCGCTAATTCTCAATATGGGGTTCGTCCTAGATTTTTAATTGGCTAGTAATATTTTTTTAAGGATATTATTGAGTATAAAAAACTAATAATTGTTTTAAGAACGGAATAGTAAAATTGACTATTCTTTTTTTTATGTAGTTTTATGTATTCAATAATATTTGTTTTTATTTAGTACTTGACAATGCACAATAGTCATAGTATTGTATTAGCAAGAGGTGATAATTTTTTGAATACGCAGTTTAAAAAAGGCGTTTTGGAGTTATTGGTTCTTTTGATTGTTTCTGAAAAAGATAAATATGGTTATGAACTTGTGGAAGCAGTGAGTAAAATTGTGGATGTCAATGAGGGAACGATCTATCCGATTTTAAAACGATTAACGAATGAAGGATATTTTGAAACGTATTTGGAGGAATCCAATGAAGGCCCACCAAGAAAATATTATCATATTACAGCACTAGGAAAAAAAAGGTGTAAAGAGCAAAACGTAGAGTGGGAAAAGTTTGCTAGTAGTGTGAATACATTTATTAAAGGAGTGAATAAAAATGAGTAAAGAGGAATTTTTGAGTCAGTTGCGTAAGAAACTTTCTATTTTGGAAGAAAGTGAAATTGAGGATATTATTAGTGAATATGAAGGATATATAGAGGAGAAGGTAAGCAAAGGTTCTACAGAAGAAGAAGCGGTTCTTTCTATGGGAAATGTAGATGAACTTGCAAAAGATTTACTTAGCGCTTATAAGATAAAAAGTCCAGGAGAGAAAACCAAGGATACGTTTAATACCATAGTTGATGGTTGTATAGCTACTTTTGATCGTGTAGTTGATGTTTTTGCTCATAAGAGCTTTCAAGAAATTTTGCGTTTTATTCTTGAACTTGTATTTATTTTTGTTATTATTGCTATTTGTAAGATACCATTTTCTATTATTGAGAGTATGGGGAAAAGTGCATTTTATGCGTTTGGTGGAGGTGCTTTTCGTGTACTTGCACATATTTGGGAGTTCCTTTTGGAATTTGTCTATTTGATTTTTGCAGTTCTGTTCTTTCTTAAAATCTTTGAAAGTCGTTATTTAGGTGATTTTGTTTCGAAAAGAGTCATTCATCAGGAAGCAAAAAAAGAAGACGTTGTTGTAGAAAAGAATGAATCTATAAAAAAAGGACGTTCTGAAAAAAGTATAAATTTGAAAAAAGAAAAGGAAAGGGAAGAGAATGCAAAAAATTTTAGTGTTGTGGATAGCTTTGTTGATTTGTGTTTGCTTTTCTTCCGAATGATTGCTTTCTTTATTCTTATTGGTGTTGTTTGTTATGTAGTTGGTATGTCTATTACTATTGGCTTGTCCTTCTATTTTATTATAAAAGGTGTATTTTATTTCGGAGTGTATCTTATTCTATTTGCTTTGTTTCTTCTTGGAATTCTAGCCTTTGTTTCGCTTTATAATTTTGTTTTTAAACATAAAAATAAAGGAAGTGTCTTGTTAATTCTTTCTTTACTTTGTTTTCTTCTTTTAGGAATTGGTGTTGGTGTTTGTGCTATTGAGTTTGCTAGTACTACCATTGTTTATAATGATCCAAATGGTAAAAATGCCCAGGAGACTTTTACCTATAAAATGAAGGACAATTTGGTTCTTGGTCGTAGTATTACAGACGAAACAATTGAATTTGATGAGAGTTTAAATGATGAGATTCAGTTTATTTATCACTACAATGATACGTATTTTCAAATTGAAACTCGATATGACGTTCGAAAAAATAATGGTTATGAAATTTTGTATTATTGGCATGATATTGAGCGATTTGTTTATCATAAAAAGTATTTAGATACTTTTCTAAATCATTTGAAGGAGAAAACTCTTTATATTTCTGATGGAGATGTGGATGTTACTTTAAAAATGTCTAAAAGTACGTATGAACAACTATTGAAAAATGAAGAAAGTTTTGATGATACAGTAAAAAATGAGAATTTGGAAGATATTGATTTTAATTCTTTAGGGTACTATTATTGTCCTAGACATGGTGTTTATCATCATTAATGTCAATTAGAAAAAAGAAGTCTGTATCTTCTTTTTTTCTTGTGGTACAATAAAGATAGGTGTTACTATGAATGCAGAAAAAATAAGTATGATTGAGCGTTATGGTGAAAATTTTACAAAAAAAGAGTTTATTACTGATCCTGCAATTTCTCGTGATGATGAGATTAAGCAATGTATTTTGATTCTTTTGACTCCTGAAAAAAGTGCTTTGTTGGTGGGAAAACCTGGTATAGGTAAAACCGCAATTGTGGAAGGACTTGCTTATCGTATTCAAAGAGGACTTGTTCCAGATGCTTTGAAAGGATGGGAACTTATCAAAATTAATATTACTTCGTTATTGGGTTCTAGTGTTAGTGAAGGACAAGTAGAGAATCGAATTGATTTGTTAGTAAAAGAGTTAGATGGGCGAGAGAAAACAATCTTGTTTATTGATGAAACACATGTTTTGGTCAATAAAAATACTGCTCAGAATGGTGGCATTGATTTTGCTAATATGTTGAAGTCAGGACTAGATCGTGGAGCGATTAAAATGGTGGGAGCAACAACTACAGAAGAATACGAACAATATATTTTGCGAGATCGTGCTTTTTTAAGACGTTTTCAAAAGGTAGATGTTTTGGAAAGTGATCAGCCGACGACTGTGAAGATTTTAATGGGAACCTATCCGAAGTTAGAACGTCAAATTGGTGTAAAACTTGCTTATACAGATTTTATTAAAGAAAAGATTATGACTTTTATTGTAGAAATGACGGATGAGTATAAACGTATTTATGAAGTGGCAGCAAGATATCCTGATATTTGTTTAACTATACTCGCCAATGCTTTTAGTTATGCTTTGTTTGATAATGAACAAGAGGTGAAAATTAAACATGTGTACAAAGCGATTTGTAATGCTAGAAATGTATATGATGATGTAAAGGTAAAAGAAATAGAACGTTTTAAAGAAGTGTTTGCGGATTTAATTAAAGAAGAAAATGTGAATTTAGATGAGAAAGATTAGAAGGGAAATGAAAAATGGAAAGAAAAATTAGAGTAGCTCAAATTGGCTGCGGCAAGATGGCAAAGTACACGATGCGTTATGCTTTTCAAAAAGGAGCAGAAGTAGTTCTGGCATTTGATATGGATGCTAAGAAGATAGGTCAAGATATTGGAGTTGTTATGGAGACGACTTCTCAAAACGTGAAGATTTTGGATATCAAAGATTTAGAGGCAAGATTGAATGAAGTGAAACCAGATATTGCAATTGTTACGACGATGAGTTTGTTAAATGATTTGGAAGATATTTTGCGAATTTGTGCCAATGCAAAAGTGAATGCGATTACAACATGTGAGGAAGCTTTTTTTGCGAGTAATTCAAATCCGAAATTGTTTCATGAATTGGATATGCTTGCCAAAGCAGGAGGAGTAACTATTACTGGTTGTGGATACCAAGATATTTTTTGGGGAGGTTTAATTAGTAATTTGGCTTCTTCTACTCATAAAATTACTAAAATTAAAGGAAGTAGTTCTTATAATGTAGAAGATTATGGAATTGCCCTTGCTCAGGCACATGGAGCAGGTCTTACTTTAGACGAATTTGAACGTGATGTGGCAAGTTTAGATAATATGTCAACAGAAGCAAGACAAGAACTTATTCAGTCTCGAGCATTTGCTCCAAGTTATATGTGGAATGTTGCAGGTTGGATTGGTGATAAGTTGGGTTTACATATTGTTTCGATGAATCAAAAATGTGTACCAAAAACTTGTGAAGAAGATATTGAATCTTCTACTCTTGGAATGACTATTAAAGCAGGAGATGCAACTGGAATGAGTGCAGTTGTGACTGCTTTGACAGAGGAAGGCATAACTATTGAAGCTGAGTGTATTGGAAAAGTGTATAGTGAAAGTGAATTTGATGTAAATGAGTGGACCATTGAAGGAGAACCAAATACGACGATGGTTATTAATAAACCATGTACTGTAGAACTTACTTGTGCAGATATCGTGAATCGAATTCCTGATGTAATTAATGCTCGTAGTGGGTTTGTGTCAACGAGTGAAATGTCTGAGCTTAAATATCGCGTGAAACCTTTAAATGAATATGTAGAAAAGGAATAGATGTCTATTCTTTTTTTTAATTAAAAAAAGCAATATTTTTAAATGAAATATTACTTTTATCTTTTGTTGATAACATATCGAAAAATCATAATGGCAAGAAAAGCTGCAATTAATATGCCGAACATTAAAATGACTTCATCAGACATAAATCGATTTAAGAAGTGATGGATACTAGAGATAATGTCGACAAGAAATTTTTGGATATCTTTAAAAAAGTTGACTAGTTCTCTTGTAAATGTTTCAAAAAAGTTTAATGTTAACATAAAATAATCACATCCTATCATTCATTATAATATAGACTTGCATTTTTAGCAAATCTTTGTTATTCTATTAGTGCTTATGGCGGAATTGGTGAAGTGGTTAACACGCCGGATTGTGGCTCCGGTATGCATGGGTTCGATCCCCATATTTCGCCCCATTAAGTTTAAAGCATAGCGATATGTTTTAATATATTGTTTTTAAAAAAAGCAATCGGAAAAAGGGAATGCGTCTACGTATTCTTTTTTCTTGGTGTAAATATACGTCAACGGTTGTAGAAACTCTGCTATGCCCAAAAGAAAGTGAAACATAATCGATATCTTCTTTGTTATGAATCATACATGTTGTATAAGAGTGTCTAAATTCATGTTGCGTTATTTCATACAAATGAGCCTTTTCACAGGCTTTTTTCTTATGTTTAACAATAGTTTGTAGTAGACAGAGGTTTTAAGCCACCAAATACAAAATAATCGTCATTAAATACACTATATTGTTTGATGCAAAGTAAGATTTCGAATGTGTGTTTCATAACCTTATTTTTTATGCTGTTTTTTTGCATAAATTACATATTTTTCAAAAGCACTTACAAAAGTTTTATCTTGAAGTAACAATTTATTTTTTGTCCTCCTTTCTATCAATATTTTGACTTACTTCGCCTATTCTTTCTTGTTCTTCTTGTTTTACATTTAAGTGAGTAGCTAATTGAATCATCATAATTTTTTACTTGATTCACAATATTTCTAAGTAAGTTCATGTTTACGCGAACTAAGTCCCTATTGCTTTTGTCATATTAAATACTTCCTTTCAAATCCCAATTATTTGTAGGGTTTCATCAATATGGTTATACTAATAAAATCACATAAAAAAAGAATGTCAACAATTTTTGTCAATATTTATATTAATTTTATATGTCATGTTTTTTTAAATACCGTTCCATAGCGCGAATAGCCTTTTTTTCTTCTTTTATATTAATTAATTCCTCATAAGTTATATTGTTAATTTGTAATGAATGGGATGTACACACAATTCTCATTCTTTGTTTATTTCCTAATTTACAGATTTTTAAAATATCGCCATCTTCTAAAATGATTGTAGTTAGTTTCTCACTTTCTTTTATTTGTTTCATAAAGATACCTCTAAAAAATAATACCATAAAAGTTGTATAGTATGCCACTAAAATTCGAATAATAAAATGAGAGAATGTTTTTAGTGAATAGATATGAGAAGAAAATATAACCTAAAAGTAGATATAAAAAAGAATATTTGTCAAAATATGAAAATTGCAAGAAAATTAAAAGGATATAGTGTGGATGAGGCTTCGGAGTTGTTAGATGTAACAAATGAGCATTTAAAAAGAATCGAAGCTCCAAATGTTGCCAATTATATTTCTTTTGAACTACTTTATATTGCAATGAACGTTTACAAAAAAGATGCAAATTTTTTCTTCAATAATCCTAGTGAAAATGAAAAAATTTTAAAATAGATTAGGGATATAGGTTGTTTTTCTAACTAGGGGTATTTTTCCCATAAATAACACTATTATTTTATGAATAACTTTAAAAGAAGTTTAAAAAAATTTTAATTATTGGGAATGTAATAATTATTTATTTAAATGTTTTTTTGATGATAAAATTATTTTATAGAATATGAATTCTATAAAATAGTAAAAATTTAAACTATTTTTTTCTTGGAGTTAAGGAGATTGTTATGAGTCAAATTACTTTAATTGATACACATGCTCATTATAATCGTTCTGTAATGAGTGATTTAGAAGAACAGATCAATTCTGTTAATAAGAACAAAGATGTTCTTAAAATAATAAATGTTGGTTTAGATAACGTTACGAGTGAAGAAGCTGTAAAAATTAGCTGTCATTATTCTAAATTTTATGCTGCTTTGGGTGTTCATCCTTTGTATAATGGTTCCATTAAGGCTCTTGAAGAACTTTATTTTTCCTACGATAATAGGAAAATTGTTGCGATAGGAGAAACCGGAATTGATACAAAAGGGGATATCTTTTTTCAGGTGAAAAAGTTTATAGAAAGTATTCGTTTGGCAAATCATTTACGTTTGCCTTTAATTATTCATGCAAATACTATAAAGGGTTCTAAACTCGATGCTAATAGATATTGTTTAGAAATGATAAAAATATATAGGCCACTTTATGGATTTGTGTTTCATTTTTTTCAACCTGATTTGCAATTGATTGAAGAAATTGTCCGTTTAGGAGGTTATATTTCTGTTGGGTCAAATATTATTAAACCAAACGCAAAAAAATCTTTAGAAATGGTTAAAATTATTCCAATTGATCGTTTGTTAATAGAAACAGATTATTTATTTTTAACAAAATGTCCCAATGAAACAGGCAAAGCAACATTTAATAAGATTTGTGAATTAAGAAGAGAAAAAAAGCTTTTAATGATGAATCAATTGAATGATAATGCTATGAGATTGTTTCCAAAGCTTAAATGATTAGACTTTGCAATAAAAATGTTAAAATTTACCATTTTTGTGTTATAGTAACTTTGATGTGGTTTTATGAAGAAAGAAATTGTTGATTGTATTTTCGATTATTTTTATAATTTGGAGTTTTGTAGTCCTTGTATTCCAACAGAAATAGCTTATGATTCTAATTCTCATTCAAAAAAGGATTCGTTGGAAAAAATTTTAAGTAAAAAATCAAAAGATGAAAAAATGAAATATGTTTTTACTATTTATGTAGGGGAGTTTGCTTATCAAGAAGCTTTACAAAAAATAGTTGATTTGTTTAAAATTAAGAACAGTAGAAAAATATCTGAGGCAATGGAAAGTACTCTTTGTGGTTTTAAAGTAGATGAAAATATGACCTATATAAGCGGAACATTTTCTATCAGTCCTTTTGTTTATGCTCTTTCTGAATTATTAAAAAAGGGAACCAATTTTACGAATTTTAGTGAACAAAATGTACAAGAGATACAACGAAAATTAGAGGATAAAATAGATTTTTCTTCTATAAAAGGAAATGTAAATGAATCTTTTTTAGAAAGAATTTTTGAAGTTTTAAAAGAGTATTTTGATGAATTTTCTTCTTCCTTTTTTGAGCACATTCAAGTCTCTTATGATTTGGTTTATAAAGAGATTGAGGAAATGAGTCCTGCTATTTCATTAAGCTTTTATTTACAAGATTTAACTATGCTCAGAAAGAATTATGATAAAAAGATTTTGGATTTTTTATCTTTGAAAGAAAAAGAGAGAATTTCTATTTGTAAAGATCAAAAGAAATTGGAAGAGTTTTTAGATCCTAACAATTATCCTTTAGGAAAATGGCCGAGTAAATTTCATCCAGGATTCATGCAACAAGTGGCTATTAATATTGGATTGCATGATCCTGCTCCTGTATTTTCTGTTAATGGTCCTCCTGGAAGTGGAAAGACAACTTTGGTTAAGGAAATTATTGCTTCTTTAATTGTGGATCGAGCAGAAATGTTGGCTCAATTTGAAAATCCTGATGACGCATTTTTAGAAATTCCTATTTCAAACCCTAAAAATGATTATCAATCGTGTTTGTACAAATTGAAGTCTCCTTTGGATCAATTTGGTATTTTAGTAGCTTCTAATAACAATAATGCTGTTGAAAATATCACGTTGGAATTACCAGTTGCTTCTTCTGTGAAAAAAGAAAAAACTAGAACTTCCTTTTTTGATATTTCAGAAAAAGAGGAAATTTATTTTACAGATTTAATGAATGCTTTAAATGAAAAAGAGGAAAACTGGGGAATGATTTCTGTTCGTTTAGGAAAGAAAGCCAATGTAAATCATTTTGTAAATGAATTATGGTTTTCTAAAGAGAGTACTTGTAAGTATCAAAATTATTTGGATAAGGCCCCGGATTTTAAAGTGTGTAAAGCTTCTTTTTTGGCAAAGTTAAATGAAGTAAAAAAATATAGAACATTTTTGTGTCAAGTGAAAAAGGAAGTAGAAAAAAAAGAGATTCTTCAAAAACAAATGGAAAAGATAGAGGAAGAGCTGGATTCAGTGACGTTTGATGTCAATGCTTTGTTTAAAAAGTGTAAAAAAATTGAGGATGCTTTGAATCAATTCAATACTACTAGAGAAAAGTATCAAAAATTAATTGAAGATTTAAATCAACAACTTTTTTGGTTTGTTCGTTTGTTTCCATTTTTCTTTCCTAAACATGTTTTATTAAAAAAACGTAAGGAATTTTATGAGAAATTAAAGGATTTACAATTGGATTTTTTTCAAAAAAGAGAAGAAAAAATTTGTGTTGATTTGGAAATAGAAGAAAAGCAAAATCAGAAAAAAGAATTAAATCGCAGAAAAGATAATTTGAAGGAAAAACAGCGCATTTTGGATAAAAAAATTGAAGAATATAAAGAACAAGGTATTGTTATTGCTGATGCTTCTTTCTTTTCAAATATTAGTGAAAATAAAACGTCTCAGATGGAATCTCCTTGGACAGATTCTAAGTATGATGAATTAAGGGAAGAGTTGTTTTTTGAAGCTTTACGTGTTCATAAAAGTTTTGTTTTGCATTCGAAATGTTTTAAGAAAAATTTATCTTTTGCTGTAAATATGCTTAAAAATCATAATGATTATTCGGCCATTAAGGAAGATTATTTTGGTGTGGTTTTGAATACATTGTTTTTGCTTGTTCCAGTAATTTCTACTACTCTTGCTTCGGTGGAACGCTTTTTAAAAGAGGTTAAAAGGGATGAAATTGGTTATTTAATTATTGATGAGGCAGGACAAGCTACTCCTTCTTCTGTTTTAGGGTCTTTGTATCGCTCTAAAAAAACAATTGTCCTTGGAGATCCGTTACAAATTGAGCCCGTTGTTCCTATTCCAGAGGAGTTGTATTTGGCTTTGGACTACAATGATTTTTTGCCAGCAAGTTATCATGATGTTACTTTGAGTGCTCAAATTCTTGCAGATTTTCAAAATATTTATGGAGAGTTACGAGTTGGAGAACGAGATATTTGGGTCGGATGCCCACTTTTGTTACATCGTCGTTGTTTAGAACCTATGTTTTCTATTTCCAATACGATTGCTTATAATGGGAAAATGTTTTATTGTACAGAAGATGGTTTGGATAAAACAAAATTAGAAGAGGAAAATAAGAAAGATATTTTTTCTGTTTCGAAATGGATTGATGTAAAAGGGGAAGAAATTAGTAAAGAAAATCATTTTGTACCTGAACAAGGAGAAAAGGTTCTTGATTTTGTTTTGCAAGGTTTTGATAAAAACAATGGAGAATTTCCTAGTTTGTATATTATTACGCCATTTAAATCTGTTGCGGCAGAAATAAAAAAACAATTGCTAGAACATATTCCTAGTGCGTGTTCTTATAAAACGACTGAGATTCGAAATTGGGTCAATACACATTGTGGTACTGTTCATACTTTTCAGGGAAAAGAAGCTAGAGAAGTTATTTTTGTTCTTGGTTGTAGTCATAATAGTCGTAATGCTGTTCACTGGGTTGGTGAGAAACCGAATATTTTAAACGTGGCTGTTTCACGTGCGAAAAGAAAAGTTGTTATTATTGGTGATGTTTCTTTGTGGAAAGATGTGCCTAATTTCTCTACTGCTTATCGTTATTTAAATGAGAAGAACTAGTTAATAAATAGACTTTCACCTAAAATACCTTTCTACATATTGTATAGTGAGGTGTTTTTATTTTGAAAAAAGTTTTACTTTTGTTTGGGGGAAATTCAAGCGAACATAAGGTGTCTTGTCATTCTGTTAAAAGTATTGTAGAGCATATTGATTGTGAGTTATTTTCTTATGAATTGGTTGGGATTAGTAAGGAAAATAAATGGTATGTTTTTCAAGATGATTTGATGCTTTTGGAAACTGGAGATTGGATGCATGGAAAAATCGTTGAAGTAGAAAATGTTCTTTCTTATCTAAAACGTTTTGATGTTGTTTTTCCTATGATTCATGGAACCAATGGTGAAGATGGAAAATTGCAAGGAATGCTAGAGTTGTTTGATATACCATTTGTTGGGTGTAAAACTTTATCGAGTGCTATTGGTATGGATAAGGAAGTATCTAACATTTTGTTTCAATATTTGGGGGTTTCCCATGTACCTTATGAAGTAATACTCGATGATTTTTCCTTGGATTCTATTGTTTCTACTATAGGGTTTCCTATGATTGTAAAGCCATGTAATGGTGGTTCTTCTATTGGTATTCAAAAAGCGACAGATAAAAATGAATTATTGGAAGCTATAAACAATGCGAAACAATACGATAGTAAAGTGATTATTGAAAAATTTATAAAAGCTCGTGAACTTGAGTGTGCTGTGTTAGAGCGTGACGAGAAGATTCTTTGCTCTTCTTTGGGAGAGATTCAAGCTAGTCATGATTTTTATGATTATGATGCAAAGTATGTTGTACCTTCTGTTACGAAGATTGTTTCTGATTTATCGAATGATGTTGTGACTACTATTCAAGAGTATGCTAAAAAAATATTTGTAGGTTTGGGTTGTAGTGGGTATGCAAGAATTGATTTCTTTTATGAAGAAGAAACTGGTTCAATTTTTATTAATGAAATCAATACAATTCCTGGTTTTACATCAATTAGTATGTATCCAGAGTTAATTCGTAATGAAGGAATTTCTTATACGGAGTTGATTACGATTTTAATTGAAAATGCTTAAAAGTGCGTATATATTTTTATATTTTGGATATTCTATAATTAGACAACGATAAATTCTATTGTTGTCTAGTTAAATGCTCTATCTGTCTTGTTTTCTTTAAGAGAATGAGAAGATGGGGCTTTTTTGTATTTTATTCTTTTTTTAGGAAAAAATATAGATGAGGAATATTATGGATAAGTTAAAAAAATATAATGAAAAAAGAGATTTTCGTAAAACAAAGGAGCCAGTTGGAAAGAAAGTCGTTTCAAAAAAGAAACTTCATTTTGCTGTGCAACATCATATGGCTCGTAGAGAACATTATGATTTTCGATTGGAATGGAATGGAGTCCTTCTTAGTTGGGCCGTTCCTAAAGGTCCTTCTTATCACACAAAAGATAAGCGACTTGCCATTCATGTAGAAGATCATCCTTTTCGTTATAGGAAGTTTGAAGGAATTATTCCTAAAGGAGAATATGGTGGGGGAGTGGTCATGCTTTGGGATGAAGGGTTTTGGGAACCATTAGAAAGTCCTAATGAGGGATTAAAAAAGGGAAGTTTAAAGTTTCGTTTGTATGGAAATCGTTTGAGAGGATTATGGACACTTGTCAAGTATAAAGAAGACAACTGGTTGTTAATAAAGGAAAAAGATAATGTAAAGTTGTATGAGCAAATTACAGAATATAAAACAAGTATAAAAACAGGAAGAACAATGAAAGAAATTGAAATGAAGGTAGAGTCCAAACGAAGAAGTTCGAAAAAAGAAAATTGCGTTAGAGGAGTAACAATTACTAATCCGGAAAAGGTGATTTTTAAACGGCCTAAAATTACGAAAATGGATATTGTTAAGTACTATGAAAAAGTTGCACCTCGTATGCTTTCTTTGATTGAAAATAGAATAATTAGTACCATTCGCTGTCCAGAAGGAAGCCATGGGGAATGCTTTTTTAAAAAACATTTAGATACGAAAAGTGATGGAATTGGCAAAAAAATTTTACCAAATGAAAATGGGAAGAAAGAAGATTATTATTTTATTAAAGATATTCATGGCCTTTTAAGTGAGGTTCAAATGAATAGTTATGAGTTTCATATATGGGGAAGTCGTGTAAGTTCTTTGAATCGTCCTGATGTTTTGGTTTTTGATTTGGATCCCGATGAAGGAATGTCTTTAAAGAAGATTCGAGAGGGAGTGAAAGATTTAAAAAGCATTTTGGATGATTTAGGTTTACAATCTTTTTTAAAAACGAGTGGTGGAAAAGGGTATCATGTTGTTGTTCCTACTAAACGTTTAAAGACATGGAGTTCGTTTCGTGAATTTGCTAAAAATATTGCTATTTTGATGGAAACCAAATGGCCAAAGAAATATACAAGTAATGTAAGAAAAGAAAATAGGAAAGGAAAAATATTTATTGATTGGATTCGAAATACGAAAAGTGCAACAAGTGTTGCTCCTTATTCTTTACGTATACGTAAAAAAGCACGAGTATCGATGCCGATAAAATGGAGTGAGTTGGATAAAATTAAGCCTGATGAAATTACTATGGAGATAGCTATGAAAAGACTTAAAAATAAAGATCCTTGGGAAGGTTTTTTTGAATTGAATCAATAAATTGTTTTGTATTGTATTTTATTATATACTAGTACTATCTTTGATGGCGGTGATGTTGTTTGGCAAAATTGCAGTATGATAGTTTTTATAAGTTTATCGTTTCTTTGGGGATTGTGTTTCTTCTTTTTCCTATTTTTGTTTTTTATTTCTTTTTAAAAGATGCTAGTCGTTTATTTTTGTCTTCTGAGGAACTTTCTCGTTTGTCTTCTTTTTCTTTGGAGATTGTTTTACGTAGAGAGAATTGGATACAATTCTTTTTGCGCCTTTTTCCGTGGATAGCTGTTTTTTCTTTTGCTTTGGGAATTTCCTTTTTTGTTTATGGTTTGAAACATTGGAAATCTATTCAAAAAGAATACGATGCACAAGTTTGTATGAAAACAAAAAAAGATCAAAAGGAACTTGAGAAAATGACTCCAACAGAGATTGTTATGGAAAAGTTGGAAGAGACAGAAATTACTGTTGCTAAGAAAAACAATTATCAGTCGAGAATAATAAAAGCTATGCAAATTGAAAGAAAGTTTTATGAATATTTGAAAAAGACGTTACCACTTTATTTTCATATTGAACAACATTTGAAAATGAATGGAAATCATTATGATCTAGTTGCCACTTCTTTTAAAAAACATTATTTGTATGAAATAAGATATTGGAAAGAGATTCCTGATATAGGAAAATTTGAGTGCTGCTATCAAGAGTTTATAAGGAAATGTGTTGCGTATGAAAAGAATATTTCAGAAAAAGTGGAAGGTTTTTTAGTTATTATAAGTCCTGCTTCTTCTTTTGAGGTAATAAAACATCGCTGTGATACTTTGGAAAAAAGATTTGATTTTCAAGAGAATCGATCGATTCAATATTTTTCGGAAGAAAGTTTGTAGAGATTCGTATGAGAATTACAAACATTGTATACGTTTTTATGATATAATTTTTAAGAGGTTTTTATGACGTTAAAGAATTTACAAAAATTATAGTTACTTAATTCTTTTATACTTCTACGCTTTCTTCTATGTCCAAAACTTTATAATTTATGTTGAATTTCTCAAAATTCTTTTTCATGTATTCTAGGTCTGTTGGATAAGTAGGATTGTCCATATGAATTGGAAGTACAAGTGTTGCTTCTAAATCCTTTGCAAATAATGCAGCTTCATAAGAAGACATGGTAAGCCCATGTGCTGTTATGGGTAGAGCTACTATATCTGCTTTATAATTGTTTTCGAAGCAAATGGTGTCACTTGTTAGATAAAGTCTAGATGTTCCATCATCAATCATGTATCCAACATTTTCTAAAACGGCTTTTCCACCTTTTAAATTTGGATTATAGCCGTGACAAGCATGGACCACTTCTATATTTAATTCTTTAAAGTTTAATACATCATTTTCTTTTATAATTTGAAAAGAAATGGTTTTGTATTCATTTTGAACTTCTTGTGTTCCATAGATTGGAAGCTCTATTTCTTTTAAAACCGATTCATGAATATGGTCCCCATGCTTATGTGTAATTAATACAAAGTCTGCTTGTTTCCAGGCTTCTAAAAATTTTTCTTCAAATTTTAATGTTCCTGGGTCAATAAGTATCTTTTTGTTTTTTGTTTCTACTAGTAAACATGATTGTGGGTATTTAGTTATTTTCATTGTTATTTCTCCTTTTTGTTTATTATATCTTGTTTTTTGTAAGTACTATTCCCAATTGTTCATTGTCATAGAATTTACTTGAATTTAGTATATAATAAATAGGTCTTTTTTGCTATACTAGAATAGTGAAAAGATATGAATGAAGAAATTAAACATTTTATTGACGATGCAATACATAAAAATAGTTTGATGAAAATCAATGACAAACTTTATTTAAAAAGATACCAAATAGAAATTTTGGAATATTATGGTATAGATTATAAAAAATGCTCTTCTGTTAGTGAATTATTATTTTTTATTGAAGAAATGTTAGAAAGTGGAGAAGTTGATGATGTAGACTTATTAGATGAGGTAGCGACTTCTTTACAAGAATTTCAATATTACCAGTATACAAATAAGTAGAAATTTTTAGTGGAAGAAAATTTTTATTAAAACATAGAGTTTGATTTTTATGTTTTAAAATGAGAAAAGATTATAAGATGTTTCAACAAAAAGAGTATTTTTTAGTTAAGAAATTCATTAGAAAAGAGGAAGTTTGTTTCTATGAAATCAAATTGTAAATTAATTACCACTATTTCTAATAATGGTGAAGTCAGTCAAATTTATCGAGATGAGAGAAAGGAGATTCAGGATGATTTTGTTTTTCCTATACAAGAGGAAAAATTGGTTTTCCATATTAAAGCTTGCGAGAAATGTTTGGACAAAAAGAACCATAGGAAAAAGATTGAAACTATTAAAATAAGTATTTTTATAACATTGCTTTTTTTGTTATCTAGATTTGTTAAATATAAAATAAATGAATATTTTGATACGAGTCGAAAAGAGATCATCGACTACGAAGAAAGTAAAAAGGAAACAGAAGATAGAATATGTTTACTAGATAAGTGTATGGAGAATAATAAAACACTTTCTTCTGATTTGCGAAACGATTTGAAACAATATATGGATGTGTTTGCTAAGTATGATAGTGATTTCTCTGTTGTAAGTGTGGCTAATCAAATAAGGAGTATGGATTTTTCTTCAAAGGAAGCAATTGATTTACAGGTTCTTTTCAATCTATTTTCTTTTCCTAATGGTTCTTTTGTTGCAAAACAATTGTATTGGAATCAACAAAGTTATTTTTTATCTTCGTATTCCTATGAAGGGTTACTTAGTTATTATTTATTTTTTCATGAAGAAGCGTTAGAAACTATTTTGAGTGGAGAGGCTTTAAAGTTAGAAATCAATGGAAAAAAGTATTTGATTGATTTGGATAAATTGGATGTTTATTCTCCAGAAGTCTATGATTTCTTTGAGACATTCCAGAAGAAAAAAATGGAGGAAATTCCCTTGTCTTCTGATTATCGATTGGCAACAAATGTATTTTCTTCTGTTGTAAAAGCTTATAGTGTAAAAAGAAATCCTTCTTGTTATTTTGAAAAAGAAGCGAATTCTTTCGTCGATTGTACGGATGAATTTTATTTGAATGAATTATCAAAAATAATAAATAAACAAAACGTATCTTTTGATTGTTATGAGGAGAAAAGTAGACAATTGTTTTATTTTTATGCTGATGCATTTTTAAGAACAAACGGAATTAGAACGGAACAAGAGGATTTAGCATCGTTTGTTTATTATACTATAAAAATGGATGAGTCAACTTGCTCCAATAGAGTATTTTCTTATAGTGATTTATGTTCTTTCTTAGAGGGCTCTTCTTTTCCATATAAACAGACGTCTCGATTGTCTATATTAGCTTCTCTTGAAAATTCTATGGAAGTGTTACAAATGGTCTATCGATGTATGAAAATTGATTTTTTGTATGGAAATCTTAGCGCAACAACTTTTGAACGTTTTGTGAATGGAGTAGAGTCTTGTTTACAACCAGAATTAAAAAAAGAATTTTATGATAAGGATTTGGATTATGATTCTACTTTTGAAAGTATATTACGTTTAGAAGTAACGAAAAAGGAACATCAATAGGTTTCTTTTTTTCTTTCTTTCGTGTTACAATATTTTTATGAAATGAGGAGTTTCTATGGATAGAAAAGTAGTCCTTGTGACAGGAGCTAGTAAGGGAATTGGTGCTGCAATTGTTAGAAAAATGGCAAGTTTGGACTATAATGTTGTTATTAACTATTTGACAAGTGAAAAGGAAGCTCTTTCTTTACAAAAAGAATTGGAAGAAAAGTATGGTGTTTCCGTGTTTCTTCTACAAGCCGATGTTTCGAGTGAAATAGAAGTAAAAGAGATGGTTGATTCCATTTTGGAACATTTTTCTAAAATTGATGTACTTATTAACAATGCCGCACTTTGTCAAGATAATTACTATAATGAGAAATCTTCTTTTGAATTTCAAAAAGTAGTGAATACAAATTTAGTTGGTCCTTTTTTAACTAGCAAGTATGTGGGAAGACAAATGATTTTACAAAAAGGTGGTGTCATTATTAATCTTTCTTCTACCAACGGAATCGATACCGAGGAAGTGTATTCTATGGATTATGATGCTTCTAAAGCGGGTGTGATTTCTTTAACTAAAAATTATGCGAAGGCACTTGCTCCTTATGTTCGTGTGAATGCTGTTGCGCCAGGTTGGACAAGTACGGAAGCAGTTATGGAAATGAATCCACATTATTTAAAAGAGGAAGAGAAGAAAGTGTTACTTGAACGTTTTGCTAAACCAGAAGAAATAGCTAATGTAGTTGCTTTTTTAGCAAGTGAGGAAGCAAGTTACGTGAATGGTGCAACGATTCGTGTCGATGGAGGATTAAAATAAACATTGATTTATAGGCTTTTATTAATAAAATAATAAAATTAGATGTATTTTAAAAAAATTATACGATGAAGTTATGGTAAAAGGAACAAAATATATGAATAATAAGATTACAACAATTATGAATGTTAATGAAAATGAAATTAGAGTAATGAGAATTGATAATGAAGATTATATTTCTTTAACAGATTTAGCAAAATATAAGAATTCAAAAGATCCTTCAGATGTTATTAAAAAATGGTTAAGCAATTTTGATACGATTGAATTTTTAGGACTTTGGGAAGAACTTAGTAATGAAGATTTTAATTCGGCGGAATTCAGCCTAATTAAAAATGAGGCACCTAAAAAATCTTTTACAATGTCACCTAGTCAATGGTGTATGAGAGTAAATGCTAAGGGAATAACATCTAGTAAAGGTAAATATAGTGTAGGAACATTTGCACATTCAGATATTGCATTAGAATTTGCCTCATGGATTGATAATTTATTTAAGTTATATTTAATTAAGGAATTCAAAAGATTAAAATATAATGAAGGCTATCAAGAAAAAATTGAATGGTCTGTAAGAAGAAGCTTATCTAAAACAAATTATAGAATTCATACTGATAGTATCAAAGAAAATATTGTTCCTAAATTAACGGAAAAACAAAAAACATTTGTATATGCAAATGAAGCTGATGTCATAAATGTTGCATTATTTGGTATGACTGCTAAGGAATGGAGAGAAAAAAATACGAATCTAAATGGAAATATAAGAGATTACACAGATATTCTTCATTTAGTTGTACTAAGTAATCTTGAGGTTTTAAATGCGAGTATGATTGATAATAAAATCAGTCAAAAAGATAGACTAGAAAAATTAAATCAAACAGCAAGAAAAGAGTTAGAAATACTCTCAAATGATAAAAATATTATTGGCATTCAAAATATAGATGAAAAAAATAAACTAAAATGTGACTTTAAAAATTAAAAGGAAACAAAGTGAAAAACATTAGGAAGAAAGTGAGGAATTAAAACGATGACATATGAGAAATTTGGAATAAGTTCTAAGATAAGTGAACTTGCGAATAGTTGTGAAGAAGAACTTGTGGAGATTTATAAAAAAATTGATGAGGTTTGTGATTATAATTCTATGAAAGTTTTGGGGGCCTTTCAACGCCATGAAGTGAATGAGAATCATTTTAGTAGTACAAGTGGTTATGGATACAACGATGTAGGTAGAGAGACCATTGAAAAGATTTTTGCGAGCATTTTTCAAACCGAAGCGGCTTTGGTTCGGAGTCAAATGGTGAGTGGATCGCATGCGTTATCCACAACATTGTTTGCTCTTTTGCGTCCTGGTGATATTTTACTTTCTATTACGGGCCTTCCTTACGATACTTTGCATGAGGTGATTGGAATTAAAGAAAATGCAAGTTCTTTGCAATCGTTTGGAGTCTCTTATCAACAAATTGATTTGGTGAATGACGATTTTGATTATCCAGCAATTCATGAATTTATAAAAAATAATAAAGTAAAAGTCATTGAAATTCAAAGAAGTAAAGGTTATTCGACGAGAAAAAGTATTACGATAGATCAGTTAGAGAAAGTGATTCGTTTTATTAAAGAAATTGATTCAGAGATTCTTGTGATGGTGGATAACTGCTATTGTGAGTTTGTTGGGAAGAGGGAACCAACAGAAGTAGGAGCAGATATTGTTGTTGGTTCTTTAATAAAAAATTTAGGGGGTGGCATTGCTCCCAATGGCGCTTATATTGTGGGGAGAGAAGATTTAATTCATTTGTGCGGAGAACGACTTACTTTGCCTGGTGAGGGAAGTGAGGTTGGACCGACACTTGGTATTAATAAAAGTTTACTCCAAGGCTTGTTTTTTGCACCTAGTGTGGTTGCAAGTAGTTTAAAAACAGCTGTGTTTACAAGTTTATTGTTAGAGAAACTTGGTTATATGGTGGAACCAAAATACAATGAAGATAGAGCGGATATTGTAGAAAACATTGTTTTTCATAATCGCGAGGATTTAATTACTTATTGTCAAGGGATTCAAGCCGGTTCACCGATTGATAGTGCCTTTGCACCTATTCCAGGAGATATGCCTGGTTATGACGATCAGATTATTATGGCAAGTGGTTCGTTTACGCAAGGGAGTAGTATTGAGCTTTCTTGTGACGGACCTCTTCGTGAACCTTTTATTGCTTATCAACAAGGCGGTCTTACTTATTCTTATGGAAAACTTGGAGTGTTAAAAGCAGTGGATAATTTATTAAAAAAATAGTGATATGTAAATGAAAGGGAATAATTGTTTATGACTTTATATTATGATGATTATATAGAACAGTATGGAATACAAGATGAAATTTTAAAACAATGTTGGGGAGATGGAACTTATATTATGCCTAATGGCACTCTTTTTGATGTAGAAAGATATGCTTCTGTCGCACACGCAAGTGGTTTTGTAATTCCGTTTTTTAGAAATTATATGTATTTAGACAAAGAAGATATTAATTTCTATACGAAAGAGGAATTATTGGAATTTCTAATTAGTTGGGAAAAAGCATTATTGACTAGAAAATATGATGTTAATCCTAAAGAGCAAAAAATGCGTTTGGATTTAGTGCGATATTTAATAAATGTTTATAAAAGTAGTAAATTTATTTGGGATTATGAAAATGAAGTGGTAGATTTTTCGCAAGTTATTGGTATACCAAATATCGAAGAAAATTGGTTTGGAAGAGATGTCCTTTTAAAAGAAATCTTGGTTCGTGCATGTAATTATGATGCCGTTGAAAGTACATTATTTAGAAGTATAACAACTTCAAAATTTAATATTTATGAAACATTTTATGATTATATTTTGCACGATTATAAAATTTATAAAATACCTAAATTAATATTTAATGAGAAAAAAGAAGTTTATGAAGAGTATTCGCAACCCGATTATTTAATTTCTGATAAAGAATTAAGGTTAAAAGTTGAATTAGAAGCGATATGCAGTTCTATTCCTTTAGAAGAACGAGACCAATATTGTAGAAGTAAAGTGAAAATAAGTTGATATGATTTTGTGAATTAAAAATTTTTTGACTTAAAATAAAGGAGAGCAAATTAAAATGAAATTAAAAGAAATAGATTTTTTTGAATTTCAAAAAGATGTATATAAACATTATATAGAATTATTTCCGAAAGGAGAAAGACAACCAGTTTCTTTATTACAAAAACTGTTTTTAGAAGGAACTATAAAGTTTGTAAAAATAAAGGATAAAGAAATAGATGTTGGCTTCTTAATTTATGTGACAACTTTAAATAA
Source organism: uncultured Mycoplasmatota bacterium (assembly GCA_947649365.1). Lineage (GTDB taxonomy): Bacteria > Bacillota_I > Bacilli_A > RF39 > UBA660 > MGBC108787. Next base: position 21,006 of record CANSRH010000019.1, read on the forward strand.
TCCTTATGTATGGCTCGATTATTTTGCTATTTACAAAGAGTTTCAAAATAAAAGATATGGTACAGAAGCGATTAAAGTATTTAAAACTTTTTTTAAAGAATATGATGGAATTTATGGTGAAATAGAGACGTTAGGATATGGAGAAACAGAAGAAGAAAATAAGATTAGAGAAAGAAGATTATCTTTTTGGAAGAATTTAGGTTTTGAATTATTAAATATCGATATGAATTTGTTTGGGGTTATCTATTCTTCTTGTGTTTTGAAACTTAAGGCAGTAAAAAGAGAGAATAATGAAATTATAAAGTATGGCTTTCAGTTATATGAGGCCGTTATGGGGAAAAACAGTATAGAAAAAAACTGTTTTGTTATAGAAAATTAGATTATACTTTTGTTAGGTTTTTTTTTATTATGAAAGATAATGAAGTAAAATTATTATATAAAGAGTTTTATAAAAAAGAGCCAGATTTTTCTAGTGAAAATCGAGATAATATTACAATAGAAATGCAAGCGATGGCATATTTACTTGGAGAATATGGGATAATCCTTGGAGATTATCGTTTTGAATATAATACTCTTATGCATTTAAAAATGCCTGTTTCTATGTATTTGCAAGATATTTTAGTATGTCAGATGCTAGAACATGAGAATAAAGAATTTGCAAGCGACATTCCACTAAATGAAATGATAAAAAGTGCAATAAATGTGATTGGTGAATCTTTAACTAATGACATTAATAAATGCGAAAGTCCAATGGAGGCGTTACGCTTAATTTGTTCTGTTTATTATGTATCAAAATCTGTGATATCAATTTTCGAAATGGCAGAGATAGTAGATTTTCAGAAGTGTTCACCGGAAGAAGTGGAAAGTGCAATGAGTTTTGTTAGAACTATGGTTTTAGACCATGTAAATGGAAACCTTGGATTATAATTTATTATAGGAAATGGAGAGAAAAAGAAAATGGAAGAAAAAATAGCAGTAGTAACTGGTGGGAGTTCTGGTATGGGACTGGCCATAGCAAAAAAATTACAAGAAAATGGAATAAAAGTTTATGTATTAGACATACAACAGTCCCCAGAAGGATTTGGCTTTTTTAAGGTAGATATTCGTCATGATGAAGAAATTCAAAATGCTTTATCTCAAATTCCAAAAATAGATATTTTAGTAAATAATGCGGGTGTTTATTTTGAAAAATATTTAGAAGATACTACAAATGAAGAAATAGACAAAATAGTAGATATTAATATTAAAGGAACCTATTTAGTTACCAGAAATGCAATTAAAAAGATAAAAAAATCTAAGGGAAGTATTGTTACAATTGCTTCTTGTCTTGGCGTAGTTCCAGAATTAACTTCTCCACTTTATTGTACAACAAAAGCAGGTCTTATTATGTTTACAAAATGTTTAGCCCAACAATATGCAGACTGTGGAGTTAGAGTGAATTGTGTTCTTCCTGGACCAATTGATACCCCACTTTTGCAGAATAGTTTTTTGGATGAATCTATGGCTGAACATTGTGCGAGTCGTATTCCTATGAGAAGAATTGGGAATCCTGAAGATGTTGCCAACATGGTTTTCTTTCTTATCAGTGATAAGGCTACATTTATTACAGGAGGTGCCTTTCCAGTTGATGGTGGTGTTTCTTCTTCTAGTTTATATTCCAAATAGTTTTACATTACATAAGTTAGGTACTCTGTTTACTATTTAAGAGTATCTATTTTTATTTTAAAGAACCTTTACATTTGCTATAATACATGTAGTAACGGAGAAATGGATATGGCAAAAAATAAAAAAATGGATATTATTTATGAAGATAAAGAGCTTTTGGTTGTTAATAAACCAAGTGGTCTTTTAACGATTGCTACAGAGAAAGAAAGTATACATACTTTGTATCATCAAGCAAGAGAATATATAAAGAAACAAAATCCTAAAAATAAAATTTTTATTGTACATCGTTTGGATAAGGATACTTCTGGTGTAGTTGTTTTTGCCAAAAATGAAGTTTTGAAAAAAAGGTTGCAAAATAATTGGGAAAATGTGGCAGTTGTACGTGAATATATTGCAATTGTAGAAGGAAAAGTAGAAAAGAAAAGAGATAGTTTGAAACAATATTTGGTAGAGGATAAAACGTATCGTGTACATGTTGCGAATAAGAAAACAGATATGTATGCCATAACGAATTATGAGACACTTCATTCTACTAAGGCTTATTCCTTGTTAAAAATAAATATTCAGACGGGAAAGAAAAATCAAATTCGAGTGCAACTTGGTTCTATTGGTCATCCTATTGTTGGGGATAAAAAATATGGAAGTCAAAAAAATCCGATGGGAAGAATGGGCCTTCATGCTTCTGTTGTAAAAGTGAAGATTGGCGAAAAAATTTTTGTTTGGAAGGCCAAATTGCCTATAGAATTTAAAAGAATGTTTGAAAGTGAGATGGAAATTTATGAAAAAAAGATTAATGATTGATATGGATGATTGTCTCACGGATGGAACATTTCGTAGACAAATTGAAGAGTTTATTGGTGAAGAGATAGACACTGATAAAACAGGATATTATTTGCAAAATGCATTGGGAGATCGTAAAGAAGAATTTTTTAGAAAAGGACCTCTCGATATGTATCAAGATGCTCCCTTAAAAGAGGGTGCTTATGAGGTAATTCAAAAATTAAACGATATTTATGATGTTTATATTGTGACTAGTTATTGTGTTCCCGATGCCCATTATCAAGAAGGAAATCTTTTGAAGTTTAAAATGGAGTATTTACAAAAACATCTTCCTTTTTTGAAGACAGAACAAATTATTTTTTCAAATGTTAAGAAATTCATTGATTTTGATGTGAGAATTGATGATTCTATAAGACATTTAGTAAATAGTGAAGTACTACTTTTGTTTGATGCTTATCATAATCAAACGTTAACAGAAGAAGAACTTGTTTCAAAAAATATAAAAAGAGTGATGAATTGGCAAGAAGTTGCGGATATTTTACTTTAGGAGGATTCGTATGGAACGATTACAAAAAGTGATTGCTAGTAAAGGATATACGTCAAGAAGAAAAGCAGAAGAGTTGATTTTAGCAGGTAAAGTGATGGTAAACGGGGAAGTTGTGCGTGAACTTGGAACAAAAGTTAGTGGAACAGATCAAATTACTGTAGAGGGGAACTTGTTAGAAGTTAATGATAAAAAAGTGTATTTTCTTCTTAATAAACCACGTGGTGTGATTAGTAGTGTAACAGATGATAAGGGGAGAACTACTGTGGTTTCTCTTATTGATACAGATGTACGTATTTATCCTATTGGAAGGCTAGATTATGATACAACAGGGCTTCTTTTGCTTACCAATGATGGAGAACTTGCCAATAAGCTTATGCATCCTAAAAACGAAGTGGAGAAACTTTATGTCGCTAAAATAGAAGGTGTTCTTTCTCCTAGTGAGTTTTATGGTTTAAAAAAAGGGATTGTTTTAGAGGATAGAAAAGTAATTCCTACACATTTAAAGGTTCGTAAGACAAATGAAGATAGTCAAATTATTGAGATTGGTCTTATTGAGGGAAGAAATCATATTGTTAAAAAGTTATTTTTGTCATTACACCATCCAGTTTCAAAGTTAAAAAGAGAAGGTTATGCGTTTTTATCTTTAGGAAATTTAAAATCAGGAGATTATCGTGAACTTAGTTTGAAAGAAGTAAAAAAACTTTATAGTTTAAAATAAAAAGGACACCATCGTTGGTGTCTAATTTTCGTTTGTGTCTTCTTCGTGATGTTCGCAATGTTCACAATGACATTCTTCACATTCACAATCTTCTTCCTTATCCGATTTACAATGTTCGCAAGTTTCTTCATTACAAGGTTTGCAATGTTCACAAGTTTCTGTAGTTGTTTCTGTTTCTATTGTTTCTATGGCACTCGTAGGACAAGATTCTATTGCGTTTAGTAAATTGTTGCTTTCTATGTTTTCGTTAGAAAGTACACTTGATTTTCCATCGTCATCGAACTCGAAATGTTCTGGATCAATAGCTACACAAGCTCCACATCCAATACAGTTTTCTTTTATTACATTGATTTGTTTCATTTTTTTCACTCCTTATAAAAATTATACGAAGAGTCTTTCTAAAAATCAATTATAGAACTTTAAAATGTGTAAAATTTATGATATTATACTCATGATAGCGTAGGTGATTCTATGAGTTCTAGGATGGATAAATATCGTGACAACCCTGAGTTTTATGGTTCTCGAGCCCAAAAAAATGAAGAGTTGTATCAAGAAATAATTCATGATGATTTAGAAGATGTTTCTGTTGCTAGTAATGCTCATGTTATTGGGGAGAGCAAGAACAATATTGATATTGAAAAAATAAGAGAACTTTTGGAAAAAAAATATCCTACTGATCAAAAAAATAAAAGAATGTCTCGCCCTTTAAGCCGAGAGATGGATGATGAAGAGGAAGAAATCGATGCATATGTTCCAGATGATGAAGAGACCAAAGAGTATGATATTAATGCAATTTTAGAAAAAGCAAAGCTTGATAAAGATGTGGATTATGAAAGAGAACGTTTAAAAAAAATTCGTGATACGCAATATGATATTTTGAAAGGCTTGCATTTGGAGGAAGACGAGCCAGCAAGTAAAGTAACTAGTAGTAAAGATGATTTGATGCATCTTATTAATACGATTACAGAAAAGGAAATGACAAGAGAAATGAATCCTTTGGATATTCTTACTGATTTAAAAGGTAGTGAACATACAGTGGTTTTGGATGGTGTGAAAGAAGAGATTGAGAAGAAAAAAGAGTTACAAACGAATGTTGTGGATGCTGTAAAAGAGACTGTCAAGGATACAGTAAAGGAAGAAGTAAAAAAAGAAATTGATAAAACGTTTTATACCAATTCTATGTCTTTTACTAAAAGTGATTTTGATGATTTTAATGATTTAAAAGAAGATATGGAATCCAATAAAATTATGGTACGTATTTTACTTGTGATGGTGGCTTTGGCTTTGCTTGGTGGTATTGTCTTTTTAGCTAATCATATTCTTGAGTTGAATTGGTTTTAAATTTATTTTGAAAATAGAGAAAATGAGACAAACTCTATTTTTTTAGGATAAAATAAATTGCTATCTTCTGTGATTTCTTCTATAATTGGAATAGAATATTTCAAAAACATGTAGATAATCAGAAAATAGGGGAATAATACTTAATAAAAATAATATTTTAGAGGTACGAGATATTTATGAAAGAAAAGAAAAAATATATAGTCATTTTGGTGTTTACTTTATTTGTTGGTTTTTTTAGTGGAGTATCTTATGCCTATTTTACAGTGAATATAACAGAAGAAAATAAAGAGAATAAAGAAACAAATGTTGCTACAGCCTCGTTTGTAGATGTGACAATGGATTATGGAAGTAAAATTGAAGCAAGTGGTGTTTTACCAGGTCATAAAGAAATAAAAACAGTCCATGTTACAGGAACGGGAGAAGAAAGTTCAATCCCCGTAACTATAGCAGTAACACTTACTCCCTATGTAGAGAATTTTAAAAATCATGTTAGGTATACAATTTATGAAGTAGAAAATAGTAGTATTAAATTAGAGGATATATGTGAAAATACCAACAATGTAAATGATATAGGAAAGTATTATGATGATATGGAATGTGATACCACTTCCTTAGGAAATGCAATTAAAACAGGGATTTTTGAAGACGAAGTCGTAGAAAGTATGAATGTTGATGTAAAATACAATACTGATAAAACAATTTATGTGTTGGTGGAATATATCAATGATGAATTCAATCCTCAAGATGAAGAACAAGGAAAAAGTTTTACGATTAATATAGGGTACAGTGATGGAGTAGATCATCCTAACTTAGGAGAATACTTAATAGAAAAAAGTAATAGAAATGATGCAACAATCGTGAAAGTAAATCATGGCTCAACGATACAAACAGGAGAAGAAGCAAGAGTAGATTATCGATATGTAGGAGCCAATCCCAACAATTATGTATATTTTGGATGTGAAGAAAATTGTACTGAAGACAACTTATATCGAATTATAGGAGTGATACCAGTCCAATCTAGTGCAGATGGTCCCTATGAAAATAGGGTAAAGTTAATTAAAGCGAGTAATTGGGAAGGAATAACTGCAGAGAGTGGTTCAGCTTATACGTCTAGTGGAAAAGGATATCGCTGGAATACATTTGCTAGTAATAAATGGGAAGAAAGTACTTTACAAAAAATCTTAAATGGAGAATATTATATTAGCTTAGGAGAATATCAAAAGTTTATAGAACAAACAAAATGGTATTTAGGAGCTATAGATAAAAATAATTTTAATCTATATACTGCAGAACAATTTTATACAATGGAAAGAAGTAATACACTAGGTTATAGTAAAGGAGGTTTATTTTATATAACCAGTGTAGGTTTGATGTATCCAAGTGATTATGGGTATTCTTTGGATTGTGGTGATAATAAAGAAATATTGAATAACAAACCTTTGTATGAAAATCGCGAAAATTATTATTCCAATGCTTGGTTATATTTATTGGAAGGTAAATATTGTGAATGGACTATTAGTCCCGATTCAAAAATTTATTCTTCCACTGAAGGTGTGCTAGCATGGGCTTTGTCTCAAAATGCTTATGTTGGACATGCTTGGGTTTCACGCAGTACTTATACTTTTGGAGTACGTCCTACTTTCTATTTGAAGAAGAATGTAATACTTGCTAGTGGAGAAGGTTCCGTAAAAAATCCATATCGAATTACTATTTCATAAAATAGTATTAGAAAAATCATTTCTAGTATCTTTTTTTTGTTTTAAATTTTGATGATATTTTATATATTGTAATATGAGAAAGAAAATGCATAAAAGATATAATATTCATTTTTCTAAGTTTCAAGTTTATGGAATTCTTTTTTGTGTGATTGTTTTTTTAGGTTTTTTTGGCTTTGTGCAGTTTAATAAAAAGATTACTCCTAATTTACTTCGGGTTGCTGAGGCAAGTATCAATAAGCTTAATGAAACTATTCTTACTAATTATCGAGTGAAGGATGTTTATAAAGAAGTGGATTTGTCGGAGGCCATTTCTATTGTAAAAAATAGTAAAGAAGAGATTATTACGGTTGATTTTCGTTTGGAGAAGGTTTATGAAGCTCTTTCAGTAATTACTCAGTATTTACAAAAAAGTTTAGAGGATGAGGAGTTGCGTCATCAAATTTTAAATTATTACAATAATGACTTAAGTAGTTCTTTAGATAGTATTATTTTGTCATTACCTATGGGCATTGCCAGTCAAGGAATTTATATGGCAAATTTGGGGCCCAGAATTCCTGTAAAGGTGAGTTATATGGGCTATGTTGCTAGTAGTGTACGAACGAAAATAGAAGACTATGGAATCAATAATGCTTTGGTTTCTGTTTATATTGATTGTTTTATTACGAATGAGTTTTTGGCTCCTACTCAAAAAAAAGAAATTCACCATGAATATAATATTTTGGTGGCTTCTAAAATTATTCAAGGAATTGTTCCAGATTATTATGGGGGAGCTCTGGAAGCAAAAAGTAATATTTTAAATGTTCCTATCGAGTAAATTGTGTGTTATACTTATACTAGGTGAGGCGTATGGAAGGTAATGTATTTGTAAACGAAGCAATTTCAAAAGCAATTGCTGATTATATAAAATTTAAGGAAAGACCTGATCGAGCAGAATTTCATTCCTTTTTGGTTGTGGTGATTCGAACTTTGGTTTTGATTTATGGAGAATTGGATATTGTGAATCCTTATCGAACAAATAATGCTTTGGGTTTGGATACGAATTTGAAAAAGTTTGGATGTAGCGAGGAAGTTCTTCAGGAGTTGAAAAGACAAATTCTTTTGTATTCTCAAAATTCAGAGAATGAGAGTTTGCAAAGAGAACTTTTTGTGAGTATTGAAAAAACATTGATTGACTTGTTTGCTTTACGTAAAAAAAGTGTCGATGTTAGTGAAGAAGTTGTTGCACAATTTAAGAGTTTGTTGTATTTAAAAAATGATTTGAACGTTTATAAAAAAGAATTGTATCAAAAATTTACTCCTAATTCTGATATTTTATTTTATTATTTGAACAATAAGTTATTTGAAGTGAAGCATAATTTTACTTTTACAGAGTTTAAGGATGTAGCTCTTAGTGCAGAAGCTTATCAACTTGCTGGTTTTAATGCAGTGGAAGTAATGCATTTGAAAGAGGAAGAAATCGAAAATATTAATAATAAGGTTTATCATTTCTTTCGAATTAAAGACAATGATTTGAATAAGCGTGGACGTTTGGATGAAGCAATTCGTTATTATAAGAAATATGGCAATACCATTACAAGTGGTAATGGCTATGTGGATTTGCTTCTTTTAATGAGTGTGATTGCAACAGGCTTGCTACTTGTTGTGGTGGCTGGTATTCAGTTTATGAGGTAGACATGGAAATTGTGTTAAATAATGTAAAGTATAAAGTTATAAAAAATGAAAAGGATGCTCTTCATTTGGAGGATTTGGAAGCTTGTTTTACAGATTATTTTGAAAGTTTTGATTATATTTTGGGAGATTATTCTTACGGAAAGCTTCGTTTAAAAGGGTTTAATGATAAAGAAAATAAAAATTTTAAACCTTTGAATGATATTGCTACTTTGGATAATTATATTTTAAAGTATTGTGCATTTGGTTGTCGTCATTTTGTTATTTCTCGGATCAAGTCCTTGCAATAACTTTTTTTATTTGGTATAATTTTTTGTAGAATAGCGAGGAATTGTTATGACAGAAATTTTAGTTAATGGTACAGAGAAAAGAAGAGTTTTGACAGCTTTTCGTGTAGAAGGTAAAGACAATTATACAGTGTTTTTTACAGGTAAGAATGTTGATGGAAATGAAGTTACTGAGTCTTTTGTTCAAAAAATGGGCGAAGATAAATTTCATTCTATTCCTAAGGAAGAGTGGACAAAAGTAAAAAAAGAGTATTATGTTAAACATTGTTTGCGTGGACAAAAAGAGGGTGTTTCTTATATTGAGGTTCCTTCTCAAATTATGGTAACGGATTCTGGGAATCCTCTTGCTCTTCGTAAAGAAAATTTAGATACTATAGAAATGAATTATAATAAGGCTTTACAAGAGATTCGAGCTAGAAAAGTAGAAGTGGTTCCTCCATCTAATTTGGATGTCAATCCTGTTGCAATGGAAAGTGTTAATATATCATCAACTGGTAATTTAGAATCTAACTCTCAAGAGCAAGCTAGTATGGATGTTATGTCTAATGTGGAAACACCTATTAATATTAATAATATGATTTATACAGAGATGCCTTTGCATGAGGATGCTCCTAAAGAAGAACCAGTGGGTCATGTTGTGGAAGATATTTCTGCAACGATGAAACAAGATTTGGATTCAAATGAAATTTCTGTCGTTTCTAGTATGAATGAAGAGTCTTCTAAGATAATGGAGGCTATTGAAACTCCATCTGGGATGTTGAATGAAGTTCAAGAAATGCCTGCTATTAAAGATGCTTCGAAAGATAATATTATTTCTTTTCCAGGGAATTCTTCTAATCAAGTACAAGAAACATTATCTGGTGTAGAGACACAAAAGTCGGATAATATTATTCCTTTTCCAGGAAGTTCTTCTGAAGAGCCTACTCCTATTAACAATCATGCAGAAAATGCGAGAATCAATTCTCCAGTAGAAACTTCTTATATGGAAGATTTTGATAAGTCTATTGCACAAATGGAACAAGCTGCTGAAAAAATGAAATTGGCTTATGAAATGATGCAATCTGCAGTCAATTTGGTTAAAGAAACAAGCGAAAATGTAAAACATGTTTCTCATGAAAATTTTCAACAAATTCAAGGAATGAATGCCATTTCCAGGCAAACCTTCGAAAATGCCCAAAGAATAGCAAATTTTCAAAATCAAGCAGAGGATGAATATAGTTCAAAATTAGCAGCTTAAGCATAATGCTTAGGCTTTTTTCATATAGTTTATTGAGTGATTCTTATGATAGAACTATTAGAAACATATTATAATATGGTAGGTGTTGTGCAAGAGAAAGAAAATAGTTCTTGTTTTCTTTTTCATGAGAAAAAATATGTTTTTTCTCCTTGCTATCGTAGTGAAGAAGAGTTACAAGAACTGGTTGTATTGAATCAAGAATTGATTCATAAAGGAATTCCTACTTCTCGTTTTATGATTAATAATCGTAACTCTTTTCTTACTTTGTATGAAAAGAAAAACTATGTGCTGTTGGAATTGGTTTTTCCTATGCACCAAGAATATAATGTTTTGGATATGGTGGATTTAGTTGATAAGTTGGTTGTTCAAAGTAAAAAGAGTGTATTGTATCGAAATGAGTGGGCTAGTCTTTGGAGTTCTAAAATTGATTATTTTGAATATCAAATTGGACAATTGGGGAAGGATAAACCTATTATTTTGAATAGTTTTAGCTATTATGTAGGAATGGCTGAAAATGCCATTGCTTATGTTAATAGTACGACAAAGAAATATAAAAAAAGTGTTAATGAAAAAGTTACTTTACAGCATAAGCGTATTGGTTTTCCTAATCTACAGATGGATTATTTTAACCCCTTGAATTATATTTTAGATATTGAGGTTCGAGATATTGCTTCTTATTTTAAGTCTTTGTTTTTTTCTTCTTATGAAGATTTGTTTATTGAGGTGCATGCTTATTTAAAACGGAGAAAATTAGATATTTATGGTTATCAACTTTTGTATGCGAGACTTTTGTATCCTTCCTTTTATTTTGATATTTATGAGAAGGTTATGGAAGAAGAAGAGGATGAAAGTGCTTTGATTCCTATTGTTAGTAAAGCAAATGAGTATGAATCTTTTTTGAAAACGATGTATCATTTCATTAGTCAATATGCACCAATTGAAAGTGTAAGTTGGATTGTAAATAAAAAAGAATTATAATTCTACATTTATAATTCCTTCTATTTCTTCTATTTCTTGTTGAAGCATGACTAAAATATAATTTTTTAAGGTAAAGTCTTGTCCTAGGCAGTCTATACAATGTCCTTTTAATTTTACATATACATAATGTTCTTCGTATTTTATGAATTCAATGTCTCCGCCATCCATATTGAGATATGGACGTATTTCTTCAATCATTTCTTTTATTTTATTTTCTATTTCTTTTTCGTGATTCATGTTTTTTCACCTGTAAGTATTATAACAAATTCTTTTAAGGAATGGTATAATGGTATTTGATGGGAAGTGAAGGAATGACTCATGTAGAGGTGGGAGATATTCTAGAAGTTGTTGTGACAGGTATTGCTAGTTATGGGATTTTTGTGCAATGGAATGAAAATTATACTGGTTTAATTCATATTTCGGAGATTTCTAATTATTTTGTTAAGAGTATTACTGATTATGTGTCTTTGGGAGAGTCGATTTTAAGTGAAGTGACAGAAGTAGAGGAAGAGAGTAAACATTTGAAGCTGTCGATTAAAAATATTAATTATAAATTGACTCCAAAGTATGGTAAGATTCGGGATACGAAAGATGGATTTAAGGCTTTGCAAATGAAGTTGCCTGTGTGGATAAGAGAAAAGTTAGCAGAATTAGATTGAACTTTTCTTTTTTATTGTTCTTTTGAAATCTTTTTTATTTTTCTTGTAAATTGAATATAAAAAAACTTGAAAATTTATTCAAGTTCGTCTGTTTTTTTAACAAGTAATAAATTCTATTACAAAATACTTTGGCTTCTTTTTTACAAATCATACAAATAAAACACTTCTGGATATCCAATATCCAATTGAACAAAGTTTTGTTCATGTTCTGATAACTTTCCACCCCATGATTCATATACTTTTCTTGCTTTTGTATTTTCTTTTAAAACTCCTATCACATATTTAGAGGCCCCATTTTCTTTTGCCCATTTTTCAAATATGTTTCTAAAAGAAGTACCAATTCCCTTGCCTTGGAATTTTGGATGAATGTAAAGTGCTATTAAATCTGCATATTCATCAGAAAAATATTCATAGGAGGAAGTAATACTTCCGCTCATAAGTCCAATTAATTCTCCTTTGTATTCTGCAACATATGCTATATTCTTATTGTCGTTTTTCATTTTATTTGTAAAATTCCCAATTTTTTTGTTTATTGTATTTTCCCTTTCAATAAATACCTCTTCTGGAAAAATATGATGGTACGCATCTCTCCATACTTTATTTATTAACGTAAACCAATTTAATGCATCTTCTTCATTGACTTTTCTAATATTTATTGATTCATTGTTCATATTATCTACTTCCTTTTTAAGTATTTCTTTTTGTTTTATGCAAGTTTTTTTGATAAATACATAATAACATAAAAACGACTTTTTTACAAATCGTTTTGTTTATACCCAAAAGTTTGAGTTTCCTAATATATTCTTCTAGTTCCACCTAAATATTCTGCTTTTAATGAACTTATTTTTTTGTGCGACTTTTTAAGTGTATATGCAAAAGCAGCATCATAAGTTAAATCTTCTATATTATGACTAGGTAGTATTATTCCCTTATTTGGATGTAATTGACATATTTGATTTTTTATAATATTTTTATACCCATTATTAGGTATTTTATCTGGAAAAAATAAATTAGATATTAATTTAGTTCTTATTTCATCACTTGTAAAAGAACATATTTTTTTAGTTTTATACAATTTATCAAAAACTTCTTTTTCACATATCGTATTCGAGCATGGATTAAAAGAATACCATTTATTATTATAAAAAATTTCTATCCAGGAATAATAACTTGATTCTTCACTATTTTCAAAGTATAAAGTTCCTCTACTTAATATAGCTTTTTCATATAAAGGAGTTAATAAAAAGCATATTTGATCGCTCCATCCAAAATATTCCTTCTTTTGAATAGATTGTATTGTCGTTTTACTAAAAGGTTCACCAAAAATAGTACATTCGTGTGTATCAAATTTCAAATTATCAGTTATATCATAGATTTTTTGGACAACATTACTGTTTTCAATCAAATTATTTTTTTCTTCATTTTTTTTCATTTTCTTTGTCTCCTTTCTTTAATACTAATGATTTATTTTTTATCATTAGGAAATCAAAGGTATTTGTATACATGTTTGATATAAGTGTTTCATAAGAATAGGTTGTATCTATTTGGTTATCTCCAGTTTTATTGGGATTAGCTACATAAAATTCATTATTAAGATTATTAACACTCGTAACAGCAATATAATGTCCATAGTTAGAGAAAGTTCTTGGATGTTCTATCTTTCTTTTAGGACCAACCAATACTAGAGCCATGTAATCCTGTTTAATCATTTCAATAATTTGTTCTTTTTTTAATTCAGGGTGTTCATAACTATATTTTACTAATTGATATTCAAGATTAAATCTTTTAGTTCTATTTAATTCTTGAAGTAAATATAAAAAACCTAATGTAGACATTCCTAATCTGCTATTTTCTTTATTTGTATAAAAATCTATTTTATTTCCATAGTCATCTAATAGTATTAGTTTTGCAACACTCACTGGATCTAAATTATATCCAATACTTGATAATATAGTGGCCATTGAACATGGGCCACATCCAAAATCTTGTAGTTCATAGTTAAGGATTCCATCTTGTCCCTCTATATCACTATACATATATTGTTTATATCTTTTCGTATACTTTCTACCAAATTCATTAGGCAAAATAATATCATATTTTTCATTTATTGTATTCATCTTCTATTTCTCCTTACTTTTTCTAATTTCATAGAGTAATCGTAAGTTTCATAAATAGATTCTTCCATTGAATCAATAAATGATTTTAATAAATAATAATTTTCTAATTTTAATGTTCTTATTTTTCTTTTTATCTCGAGTTGAAAAGAATTAGTAATCATAGAACTTTGTCTAGTTACTTGTCCACCTAAATATTCACTACCATTATCAACAGATAAATTATAACCTCTAAAATTATTTTCAAATATCTTAATAACTTTTGTGTCACAAGTATTATAATCATCATGCCATAAACTACAATCGTATTTTTTACTGTTAACACAGCCATGAATATCTATTACTAAAAATTGATTAAATTCTTGAATATACCTTTTTAACGCATTCAAATAATCATTTTCTATATGTGATAACGTTGTTCCTAAAGGAAAATTGGGGTCATCATTCTCATTAAAAACTCTAACAAAACAAGAACACTCACACTTTTTTGCTAAATAAATTGCAAGTGTACCTGTCAAATAATCACTAGATTTAACTTGCGATTCTCTATATTGTTTTACTGCATGTGGTGCAGATAATAAAATTGGTATTTTACCAGTTTTCAATATATAATTTTTATTATCAATTTTTAAGCCATTTTTGTTATTTGCTAAAAACTGATTATTTATGTTTCTTAATTCACTAATAATTGTATTTGTATTAATCACTCCTTATTTTTTATTTTGAAATTAATACATTTATACAATCGAATTTTAAATTATGATAAAATAAAACTATACATTTTCTCATAATCAATCACCCCAACTTGTTTAAAATGTTATAACAATTAATAACATTTTTTTGGTGCCTTTATTATACATTCATTTTTATGAAAGTCAAATAAACATTTCTAACTATTTACTTGTTAAATACACACGCTGAATGGTTATTTCATTATACAAGTGTGTTTACTAAACTGACACAATTCATTCATTTTTATTGTATTTTATAAAACTATTTAGTATAATTCTTGTAGGGAAAATCAGTTGTTGAGTGTCTACCGAATCTCACAAAAGAGAGGAGGTTTGATAAAAATGAAAACTAAGACTTTTATTTTGAAAGTCCTTAAGCTCATTGCTATCATTTTATTTCTCCTTATCATTATGATAGTAGTTATAAAAAAATGACACTTAATCTTTACATTAAATTATACCCATAAAAATAGACAGATAGGAAAAGACACCTATCTTTTTCTATG
>CANSRH010000020.1 GCA_947649365.1 uncultured Mycoplasmatota bacterium
CTACCCAAAGTACTGTGGATGGAGAATATGAAAATCGAGTAAAACTAATTAAAGCTAAGTATTATACAGAAGAAGAAAGTGGTTTACTAAAAGATACCGATGCGACCTATCCCGCAGGTGGAGGGTCAGGAAAAGGATACCAATGGAATAGTAGTGCGAGCAATCAGTGGCAAGGAAGTACATTACAAAGTAGAGTATTAAATGGAGTCTATTGGAGTAGTCTAGGAGAATACCAAAACTATATAAGTCCTACAAAATGGTATTTAGGAGCTCTATTGTATAGTAGTTATTCCATTTATACACCTGATGAGTTTTACAATATAGAAAGAAGTCATACCAAAGGATATAGTGGAGGAGAAACAAGTTTCATTGGAACTATAGGTTTAATGTATCCAAGCGATTATGGATATAGTATAGGAATCGGATACCGAGGAGAAACTATATTTAATATTGGAGGGCACTATAAATCCAATGCATGGTTATATAATCTAGAAAGTAAGTATTATGAATGGACAATGACTCCCGAGAGTAGCAACAGCGGTGTTGGTGCGTGGCATCTGTACCCTGCTGGGCATGTGAGCAACTACAGCGTGTATAGCTTGAGCAGTGTGTGGGGTATACGTCCAGTCTTCTATTTAAAATCTAATGTTCATTATTCTAGTGGAAATGGAACTATAAATCAACCATTTCAAATAAAATGAAATTAATAAAAAAGTGGTTTGTTTTCTTTTGCTTGTCAATTTATAAAATTCGCGTTTTTTCTTTATTGCAAATTGATTTTTCTTATGTTATCATGGTAGTAGAATAAAAGGGAGTGTATCATTATGCAATCTGATGTATTAAAGAAAATAGATGTTTTGGTAGAAATGGCTGGGGCATCCCTTAATATAGATACTTTAAAAGCAGAGAAAAGAGTTATTGAAGAAGAGATAGAAGAATTAAAGGAATCTCTTGTTTCTTTGCGTGAATTGAAAGAAGAAGAAAAATATTTTAGAGCTAGCGAAAAACAAGTAGATGAAAATATTAAAGTTAGTTTGGAATCAAAAATTAAAAAGCAAGAAAAGTCCATTAAAAAATTACAAAAACAAATTGATGCAGCAGTTCTAGAAGAAAAAAATTTGCATTCCTCTATATCTAGATTAAAAGAGGATATTCGTTTAAGTAAAGAATATATTCAAGTGTTAACGGATCGTATCGAAACGGTGAATGATAAAAATACATGTGAATATTATCGGAATTTGTTACAGGAAGAAAATAAAAAGTTAGATTCTTTATTAGCTAGTTTACGTAAGTCTGAAGAAGATTACAGTGGCACAGGTGGTGCATTGGAACGTTTAAGTTATCTTAACCTAGCTATGGAAGAGATGAATGTTAAATTAGAAGGAGAAAAAGTTAAACTTGCGGAGACAAAAGCAAATTTAGTGAATCCTACGTCTTATATTGATGAAGATTTAAAAGAACGCGATGCTGCGCAAATTTCTGATATCCAAAAAAAGATAACAGATTTAGAAAAGAGAAGACTGGAAATTATTACAGATCCTACTATGATTGCAAGTGAAGCCAAAGAAGCTGTTATTACAGATGACAAAGCAAGTGCATTAGCTAAATTACAAGAATTAGTAACCATTGTAAGAGCAAAACCTTATATGGATATTCCAAGTAGTAATGATTTTACTGCGATGTTAAGTGCAGAAGAAGAAGCAGCTATTGAGGCAAGGGATGAATTCGCTTCTTTAATTGATTCTAAAAATTATTTAGATGGCGATAGCGAAACGATTGAAAAGCGAATTGATTATTTAAATTTAGAAATTGCTGCGTTGGAAGAAAAAATCCGAATATCAAATGAAGAAATAAAAAATATTGATTCTGTTGCATTTTTAGAATTAACTTCTCGTTTGACTGACACAGAAGAAACAGCAAATCAATTGATTCGAGAGCTTGCAGAATATAAAATTATCATTGAAACTGAAATTGAAGATAAGACACCAAAGAGAAGAGCTATTTTAGCTGCTGCTTATGATCGAAAACAAAAAGAGTTGGAAAATGTTCAAAAAATAGTAGATAATTATAAAGAAGATCAAAAGATTTTAATTCACAAAGCTTATGTGATTGAAACGGAAAGAATTAAGGGATTCCAAGAAGAAATTGCTGTACATAAGAATGAAATTACAGAAATGAACATTTTGCTTGCTGATGTTAGTAAGGCGAAAGACGTTCTTGCTATTGAAAATGATAAACAAAAATTGAAAGAATTAGATACAGTAGTTAAAAATATTAAACATCGTCAAAAATATAGTCAAACTCCAAGTGAAATTTTTGAAGAGATTGCGTCTTACTTAGGAGGAATTAGTTCAACTGTTTCTATGCCTGAGCCTGTTTCTGTTGTTGTAGAAGATTTGGATTTAGAATTGCCTATGACTGAAGAGGCTGTGTTAGAAGCGCCTTTACAAGAGCAAGAGGTACCTTTCGTTTTACCTGATAATGAAGTAATGACTAATTTACCAAATGAGACAGAAATAGAGGATACTACAAGTAAAGATAATTCTTATGTTATCGGGGACTATACTGATGATGTAGAATACATTGATGATGGTGTACCATCTGATGAAGAAGTAAAATAGATTGTTAAAAATAATAGAGTTTTATTAAAGGATTGTTATCTGGTATTGACAGAAGACAGTCTTTTTCTTTTAATCATTTTAAAATAAAAACATGTAAGAATACATGTTAATCTAATTTGTCTTGGTAAAGTGGAGAATTATCAAATTCTTTGTTTATTAAAAATTCATGAATGATTTCTTCTTGGCTTTCGACAGCAATTTCTTCAATACGTTCTACGCGACATTTTTCACTTAATAATATAGCTTCAATTTTTTCTACGGCTTTTTTTATTTCATCATTCACTACAACATAGTTGTATTTTGGAATTTCATTGATTTCATTGTAAGCAGTTTGAAAACGTTTTATGATTTGTTCGTTGTTTTCTTTTCCACGTGCTTTAATACGTCTTTTTACCTCTTCCATGGATGGTGCCATAATGAATATTAAAATGGTTTCAGGGAACATTTCTTTAACTTTTTGTGCGCCTCGTACTTCTATTTCAAGAATAACATCTTTTCCTTGGTCTAAAAGTTCTTTGATTTCTTTTTTTCCTGTTCCATAATAATTTGCACTATAATTTACATATTCTAATAGTTCGTCGTTTGCAATTTTTCTTTCAAATTCGTTTAAAGAAACAAATTTGTATTCTACTCCTTCTGTTTCTCCTGCACGCATTTTTCTTGATGTATAAGAAATGGAAAGAGTAAGGTTTTGATTTCTTTTTAGTAATTCATTGATAACTGTTCCTTTTCCTGCACAACTGGTTCCAGAAATAATTATTAAATTTCCTTGTTTTTTTTGCTTAATCATATTTTTTCCTTTCTTTTTTTGTTTTATAAGTATATCATGAAATGAATTGTATGTGTTTGAAAAAAGAAAGCTTTTCTTTTTCTTTTGTTTACATAATTTGACATTTCTTTTGGCTTGTGCTATTATTATTTATAACAAAAGGGGTTTTGTTAATATGGAAAGTCAAAAAAATATTTCTATAGTACATTTTTATCGAGCTTTGTTAGAAAAATATCGTTTTTTTCTTTTTCATGCGAAAGGAATAGAAGAACAAGAACGAATTATGAATGAAGTTTATCAGCTTATGAAAGATTTGGCTTCTAAGATGTATGATGAAAAGAAGGGAATGTCTAATTATTATCGTTCTATTGTTCAATATGTTCCTACTTTAGAAGATAATTTATTTTCTTATTCTCTTTTCCCTGTTGTTTCTAATCAAGAGAAAAAAGAAACTTATCCAATCTCTTCTGCTCTTTCTTCAGAAAATGTTTTGTTTTCTATTGTTCAAGCTGTGAGAGAAATTTTACTTACTAAATTAAATGAAAAATCTGGTAAAAATGAGAAATCTTTGGATTCTATTGATTTGGCTGGGTATTGTCCTTTTGCAGCAGAGAGTGTTGAACAATTTTTGAAAGCATTTTCTATAAAGTACAAATCTATTTTATTAGAACCAGGTTTTATAAAAGATTCTCCTCTTTTTGAAAATAAAAAGAAACATCGTTGTACTTTGGTACAATTTCATGATGAGTTGTATTTAGTGGATGTTAGTTATTCTCAATTTTTTTGGATAAAAAACAATTTGATTCAAAGGTTAGGGGTTCCTCTATTGTATGGTTGTAGTGTAGGAGTTTATATGACAATGACCGAGGAACGAAAAAGAGTTGCTGCTACTTTATTACGAGATGGGTTTGTTAAAGTGACGCCTGAAGTTTTAAAACATTATTTGGATGGTTTTGCACTATCGTATCGCAATGGTCTTGCTTATTTAAAAGAAGATAATCCTTCTTATACCACTTCGTATACGGCAAATGATTATCTACGTTTTCTTTACGGAACCGATAATCAAATGTGTTATGAAGATGAATTAACTTTAGGAATACAAAAAAGGCCTTTGTCCTATTAATTGGTTAGAAATACTTTACTTTCTTTTTTTTAATCGTTATAATTGAATTTAGAAATGAGGTAAATTATTATGGAATTAAGAGGTTCTAAAACAGAAGCTAACTTAATGTCTGCTTTTGCAGGTGAAAGTCAAGCTAGAAATAAATATACGTACTATGCTTCTAAAGCAAAAAAAGAAGGATATGAACAAATTGCAGCTATTTTTGAAGAAACTGCAAATAACGAGAAAGAACATGCTAAACTTTGGTTTAAAGCTTTACATGATGGTGATGTTCCAGATACTTTAACTAATTTAAAAGATGCAGCGAATGGAGAAAATTTTGAATGGACAGAAATGTATAAAGAATTTGCTGCTACTGCTACGGAAGAAGGATTTCATGACATAGCAAAATTGTTTGAAATGGTTGGAGAGATTGAGAAACACCATGAAGAACGTTATATGACTTTGGTTGGTAATATTGAGTCAGATTTGGTTTTCCAAAAAGGCGAAGAAAAAGTGTGGATTTGCAGAAATTGTGGGCATATTTCTGTTGGAGAAAAAGCTCCTGTTGTGTGTCCTGTTTGTAAGCATCCACAAGCTTTTATGGAGTTAGAAGCACAAAATTATTAAAAAGCATACAAAATATGCTTTTTTTCTTATTGTTTAGTGTTATAATACAAGGCATAGAAAGAGGGATTGGTTATGGTAAAAAAGGAAGAAGTTAAAAAAACAACAACGAAAAAAGAAAACCAAGAAATTAAAAAGGATGTTGTAAAGGAAATAAAAGAAAAAGTTTTACAAGATTTAAACAAGGAAATTCAATCTACAATAAAAGAAAGTACGTTAAAGTTTAAGGAAGATGTAAAAGAAGAAATTGGGATTGAAATTCAAAATGAAGTGACAAATATTATGAAACAAGAGGAAAAAAGACTTATTCGTGGAAAAGGTTTTTCTATTTTTAAACGCGATGTTGTTATTTTGATTTTGTTTGGTTTTTTATGTTATTTTGGATATTGTTTGTATGATGTGAAGTATTTTGATTTTATGAAAAGCGAATGTGAACGAAATGGAACATGTTATGTAGAGAATGGGAATGGAGAAGGAAACGGGGAAAATAAACCACAAGAAGTTGTAAAGGATAAAGATTGGTACATTGAAAATTATGGTTATCTTTTGGAGGAAGTGAAACTTCATTTACCTGCTGACCAAGTGAGTGCTTATTATTTGTATAGTAATGATTATAAATTGAGTGAAATAAAGAGTTCTTACCTTTTAAATATGGCCTATAAAGAATTGGATGCAAAGCAAATTAAAACAAATTCACAGACAGTGACTATTGAATGTGACGATTTAAAACAAGCTTTTGAGCGTTTGTTTGGTTCTAC
This sequence comes from uncultured Mycoplasmatota bacterium, assembly GCA_947649365.1. Lineage (GTDB taxonomy): Bacteria > Bacillota_I > Bacilli_A > RF39 > UBA660 > MGBC108787. Next base: position 5,878 of record CANSRH010000020.1, read on the forward strand.
TACTTATTATAAGGAGGGAGCATTTACTTATAATTGCTTGAATTTTATTTATAATCAAGAGAAAAATCGATATACAGCAGAAAATACAAAATGTGCTAAAAGCAAGAATGTTATTTTAGAGGAAATTGATAATATGTATGAAGAAGGAGATGTTCTGTATCTTTTAACAACTGCTACCATTTATAATGAGAGTGAAGGAAGTTTTTACACTTTTGATAATTTGTTTGATGCAGTTGTTGTGGATGTTACCAGAGACGATGTGAATAAAAATTCTAAAAAATTAAATAAGTACCAATATCAATTTAAAAAAGCCAATGATACCTATTATTTTGATGGAGTTACAAAATTAAAATAATTTTTAGTAGGTGGTTTTATGGAAGTAGAAAGTAGTAAAAAATTAGTTTGGTTGTATGTGAAATTTTTTAATGAGCAACCGGATTTTAATAGAAAAGATATTCAAAGAAAAGCGATGGCAATGGTTCATCTTCTTTGGGAGTATAGTGTTTATTTACCATGCGCGACTTCTTTTCATTTATCAAATAAAAATGCAAATTGTGTTTGGTCTTTTGCTGTAGAACAACTTTTTTCTTCGTGTGAATCTTATATGGAGGATAGGAATGATTTTTTGGTAGAGGAGTTTTCTTGGTCTATTTCTTTTGCAGAGATTTTAGGAAAAGTAGTAAATTGCTATTTGCCTAATAAAGATTTTGAACTTGAATTTCTAAACCATGTTTCTACTATTTTGTTTTTAAGAAATCATTCTTTAGGTAAGGTTTCAGCGGATGATTATCTTTCTTCTAATTATGTTTGTTGTCAATCGGATGAATTGCAAATTATTTTTGAAATGCTTCAATATTTAGATGCTTTAAGAGACTATGTTTGTGCAATTGGCAAAGAAAATAAAAATTTTAAGATTCTACATCCTACGTTAGAAGAAGATACTATCATTCAAAAAGTAGAACTTTTGTTGAGTAAAAAGAAGAAATAAATTTTTTGTATCTTGTGTTCTAAATTGTGTTATAATAGTTTCAAGTAAAACGTTATTAGAGTGTATTTAGTAGTTTTATTCAGTTCTTTTAAGAGATTAAGTACGAAACGCTGCGAGTGCTTGAAGATAAAGGATAAAATGAAATTCACACACTTCGAGTTTTTCTCGCAATGCATGCGTTATATCTAAATTAAGTGCTAGATTTTATCTAGAATTTGGGTGGTACCACGGAATTTTTTCGTCCCTTACATATATGTGTAAGGGATTTTTTATTTTTAGAAAGGAAGTTGTTATGGCAAAGTTATGTGTGATTCGAAATATAAATGCTGCTCATGGGAAGCATATTCATGGTCATACTTTTAAAATAGAAGTTCACTTTCATGGGAAACTTATCAACAATATGGTTGAAAATTTAGATTTTCATGAGATAGAACTGCAGATTGATGGAGTGATTTCAAAACTAGATAAAACGTATTTGGATGATTTTATTAAACCTCGAGCAACTATAGAGAATATTGCAATTTATATTTTAAAAGAACTTACTCACATTTCTGCATTGTATTCTGTGGTTGTTTATGAAGGTAGTGATAAGTATGTGGAAGTTTTTAAGGAGGAAGTTAAGTGAACGGAAAAATTGCTTTGGTAACAGGTGGAACCAGTGGTATAGGAAAAGAAATTGTGAAACAATTACTTTCGAATGGAGTATTTGTTTTTGTGAATTTTGGGCATCATGATCATTTGATGTACGAAGCCAAAAAAGAATTAAAAGAAATAAGTAATTCTTTTCAATGTATCAAAGCAGATGTTAGCAATGAAGAAGAAGTATTTGCTATGTTTGTAAAAATTAAAGAAACGTTTGGTAAACTCGATTATTTAGTAAATAATGCTGGCATGAATGTGGATAACTTTATAGAAGATTTGGATATCGATGGATTTCGTAAGATTCTTGATGTGAATTTAGTTGGTAAAGTGATTGTTACGAAGTTTGCCCTGCCTCTTTTAAAGAAAAGTGAGTCTCCGAGCATTGTAAATATAGCATCACGTTTAGGAACAAAGCCTTGTGTAGAAGCGAGTGCATATTGTGCATCAGAGGCAGGAGTTATCAACTTTACTAAAACGAGTGCGTTAGAGTTTTCTAAATATAAAATTCGAGTGAATGTGGTGAGTCCAGGGCTTACGAATACTCCACTTGCGATGATGGGTTGGACAAAGGAAGAAATAGAAGAACAAAAAGATAACAATCCCTTGTATCGTATTGGAGAACCAATTGATATTGCCAATACAGTATTGTTTTTACTATCAGATAAGGCTAGTTATATCAACGGAGAGAATATTAATGTAAATGGTGGTAGTTTATTAAAGTAGAGAGATTGGAGAATGAAAAATGAAAGAAAAAGTAGAAAATTTATTGAATGAAGCAAAAGAAAAATTAAATAATGCTAATAGTTTAAAAGAAGTAATGGATTTAAAAGTTCTTTATTTAGGAAAGAAAGGACCAGTGAATGAGTTAACTACTCATTTAAAAGAATTATCAAGTGAAGAGAAAAAAGAATTTGGAAAATCATTAAATAATTTAAAAACAACTTTAAGTAGTTTGTTTGAAGAAAAGATAAAGTACTATGAGGAAAAAGAGCTAAATGAGAAGTTAACAAGTGAACAAATTGATATTACTTTGCCTGGTGTACATGTTCCAATTGGCGTTCCTAATATATTGGAAAAATTGATTGAAGAGGTAGAAGAAGTTTTTTTGTCTATGGGATATGATGTTGTGGATGGCCCGGAAATTGAGGAAGATAAGTTTAATTTTGAACTTTTGAACATTCCAAAAGGACATCCAGCAAGAGATGCGCAAGATACGTTTTATTTAGAGGGGGAAGAGATTCTTCTTCGTAGTCAAACGTCTCCTGTACAGATTCGTACTATGTTAGAAAATGGTGGAACTACTCCAGTTCGGATGATTTGTCCAGGAAAAACATATCGAAGAGATGCAGACGATGCTACTCATTCTCATCAATTTATGCAAATTGAGGGGTTACTGGTAGATAAAAATATTAGTTTGTCTGATTTAAAGGGAACATTTGATGTAATTGTTAAGAAATTGTTTGGAGAAAGCTGTGAGACTCGTTTTCGACCAAGTTATTATCAATTTACTGAACCTTCTGTAGAAACAGATATTTCTTGCTTTGTCTGTAAAGGAAAGGGTTGTTCTCTTTGCAAGAATACTGGTTGGATTACAGTCAGTGGTGCTGGCATGGTGCACCCTAATGTTTTAAGAAATTGTGGTTATGATCCAAGTGTATGGAGTGGTTTTGCTTTTGGTTTTGGTGCAGAACGACTTGCTATGCTTAAGTATGGTATTACTGATATTCGTACGTTTTATCAAATGGATTTACGAGAGATAGAAGCGTTCAATCGAAAGGATGTGGATTAAATGATTAGTTTAAATTGGGTTCGTGATTATGTTGATATAGAGAAAGAAGATTTGCATGAGTTAGCGGTAAAAATTACGAAAGCCGGTGTGAATGTAGAAGCGGTTTTGGATAAACATATTTCTCATTTGGTGATTGGTAAGATTGTAGAGTGTCTTCCTCATTCTAATAGTGACCATTTACATGTTTGTCAAGTGGATGTTGGCAGTGAAGTGGTTCAAATTGTTTGTGGTGCACCAAATGCAAGAGTAGGAATAAAAGTGATTGTTGCGCTTCCTGGTGCAGTTCTTCCTGGAAACTTTGAAATTAAAGCAGGTTCTATAAGAGGAGAAGAGTCGAATGGTATGCTTTGTGCTTTGTTTGAATTAGGTGTTGAAGAAAAAACAGAGGAAAATTATGCGAAGGGAATTCATGAAGTAGAGGAAAGTATTGAAGTCGGAAGTGATGCGAATGTCTATTTGGGGACAGAAGATGTTTTGTATGAATTAGATGTGCATAAACATAGAAATAATGATTGTTATTATCATATTGGTTTTGCTTATGAAATCGCTTGTATTTTGAATAAAAAAGTAACTTTACCAGACATTGGCCATAAAGAAATACTTGAAAATGTAAATGATTTTATTCATATTTCTGTAGAAACAGATAAATGTCCTTATTATTTAGCAAAGTGTGTTCGCAATGTAGTGATTAAAGAATCTCCTGCTTTTATTAAAAAACGTTTAATAAGTGCTGGCATGCGTCCAATTAATAATGTAGTGGATATTTCAAATTATGTTATGCTTGAGTTTGGTCAACCTCTCCACTTTTTTGATAAAGATGCTTTGGGGGATACAATTGTAGTAAGAAATGCGAAGAATGATGAAAGAATTGAAACGTTAGATCATGTTGAGCGAGTTTTGAATGAAAAAGATCTTGTGATTACAGATGGAAGTCAACCTGTTTGTATTGCAGGAGTGATGGGTGGTTTAACTACTGAAGTAGAGAATACTACAAAGACCATTTTGATTGAAAGTGCTATTTTTGATGCAGTAAGTATAAGAAATACGGCAAGTCGTTTGAATTTGAAAAGTGAAGCTTCTATTCGCTATGGAAAAGGTTTAAATTATGAGTATACGAAAATGGCAATCGAAAGGGCTTGTCATTTATTAGAACAATACGCGGATGCTTCTGTACTTTGTGGAGTTGTTCAGCATGATAAAGTAGAAAAGGATGAAAAAGTTGTAACGTTTACAACAGAAGAAGTCAATTCTTTACTAGGAATCACTTTAACTAATCTTGATGTGAAAACAGAACTTCAAAGACTTGATTTTCCTTATGAAGAAAAAGAGAATTCCTTTGTTGTTACTATCCCAAGGCGAAGACTCGATATTGATGCCAATGTGAATGATATTGCAGAAGAGATTGGAAGATTGTATGGTTACCATAATCTTGTTTCTACGTTGCCACGAGTTTTAATACGTCGTGGAGAGTACAAAGGGGATGTGAAAATCCGTAAAGAAATAAGTAAAATGCTTCGAAGTTTGGGTCTTAATGAATGCAAAACTTATACTTTAACAAGTCCTGAGATGGCAAGTCATTTTTGCTATGATGAAAAAGAATCTATGGTATTACCTAATCCAATGAGTGTGGATAAGAGTGTGATTCGTACTAGTATTTTGCCTTCTTTACTAAATGTTTATGATTACAATAAGGCAAGAAATGTGAAAGATATTTTTCTTTATGAAATTGGTAAAACGTATGATAAAGAATACAATGAAGAAGCAAAAGTTGCTTTGCTCATCAAAGGAAATTATATGGTAAATGAATGGCAACAAGTTTTTGTAAAGGCTGATTTTTATCTTTTAAAAGGACTTGTTTCTAGTTTACTTGATTATTTAGGATTTAAAAATCGTTATTCTTTTGTAAAAGAAGAAATCTTAGATTTGCATCCAGGAATGTCTGCTGCTATTTTATTGGATCGTCAGAAAATAGGTGTTATTGGAAGAGTGCATCCAAGTTTGAAAAAAGAAGAAGTGTATGTATGTGAATTTTCTATGAAAGTACTTTATGATGCAAAGATAAAACCTATCAAGTTTAAAGAGGCTAGTAAGTATCCTGAAATTGTGAAAGATGTTGCTTTTGTTGTTTCTAATGAAATAGATAGCGAAATGATTAAAAATGTGATTAGACGTAATGGAAAGCGTATTTTAGATGATGTAGAGGTATTTGATTTGTATCCAAATATTAGTCTAGGTAAGAAATCTATTGCATATAAATTAGTGTTTAAAGATTCTACTCGTACTTTGGAAGAAGAAGAGGTTATGGGAGTCTTTTATGGAATTATTGAAGCTGTTACTAAAGAATTTGGAGCAGAACTTCGGGATAAATAATTCCTTTTTTCTTTGAAATACAAAATTAAGTGAAATTTTAATGAAAATTGGACAAATTTTAAAAAGTTTTCTATGATGAAAGTAGAAAAATGGAAATTGTTGTTCTCTTGACGAAAGCGCAAGAAACTATTATAATAATCGCCAAATAAAAGGAGTGGTTTTTGTGATAAAAAGAAAAGGTATAAGTAAAAAACAAGAAAAAATAGTCATTGTAGGTTTTCTTCTAACAGTGGTTTGGATTTGTTTGTTTTTTCCTCGAGTTTATTTAACTGATGCAACGATTCATGAGGCAAATGTAAATAAATATGCATTGGAACAAACTATTGACGGAGAAGTGCCGGTAAGAGAGAATGGAGATTCTTTTGTTTATTTATCTGATATAGATTATGTAGCAAGCCAATCTAGACCTGGTTGGGGAACTATTTTAAAGGATACTACAAGTGCTGGATCAAAGATTTCTGTGAAAATAGAGGGGGCTTATTATTCTTTTGATAAAGGAATGTGGGCACATGCAACTTCTCAACTTGTTTATGATATTCGTGATTATGATTACGATTATTTTACTTCTTATATTGGCTTGAACCAAACAGCTGCGTCTTCTAGTAATGGAGTGAAGTTTTATATCTATACTTCTATGGATGGTTCTACTTGGGAGTTACAAACAAGTGAAAATCCAACTATATTAACACCTGGAATGGATGCAGAATTTGTTAAAATAAGTATCAAAGATGTTAATTATTTGAAGTTGGTAGCAGATTCGAATGGTCCTAATGGAAATGATCATTCTGTGTATGCGGATGCTAAACTTATTAAAGAAAGTTATAAAGAGCCAGGAGAAGAACTTCTTCCCTCTTTAAGCGAATTGGATACAAAAATTAAGAAATTTGTAAGTGAAGGTGCAGATTTATCTACAAATAAAGAATATGAGTTAACACTTTTGAAAAGAGAACTTGTTAGTAAAATGGGAAATTATGCGCTAAAAAAATATTTAGGTGAAAGTGAAGAAAATAGAAATCTTTATCGTTGGCTTACTGGTGATGTCGATATTTTAAGATTGTTTGTATTGGGTGGAACTCCAAGTGGTGGAAATTATTATAGTGCCTTATCGATTCTTACTAGACTTTATGAAGAATATTCTACTGATTTTATAAATACGGAACTTTTAGGAAATCCAACAACTCCAGAGATGACTTATGGAGATTTATATAAAAAGATGGCTATGTCGATTGCTTTAACTCATACGCAAAATATAGGTTTATGGATGAATTCTACACGTGAAGAAAATAAATCAGAGCCACTTAGACGTTATGCCATATTTAAGTATTTATATAAAAATGGTGGAATGAGAATCGCCGATAGTATGGATATGACCCATTTGTTTGAAGATCTGCATATTCAAGAAATGCGTATTCTTCTTTCTAATAATATAGATGATGAAGAAATTTTATGGTTAAATCGATATGTACAAGATAATGTGGATAAAAATCCGGGAAATATCTGGCGATATACTACACCTCATCCCTATATTGCATACGTGTGGCCAAATTATGCGAATGCTGTTTATTATGCTCCTGAAAATGTTGATTATTTTAATGAATTATTTGCTATTAATAAAACAGAGAACAATGTTGGGAGTCCATTATATAATGCAGGTGCTTTAAATGTTGGTAAGGTAGGAATGTTTGATTCTGAATTTTTGATTCCTGGTGGAAAAAATATTTCTGAATATAGATTAAAAATAACAAGAGGAACTCCTGAAAATCAAGTGTACAAAGTATGGATGAATTTTAGAAATAAATTTGGAACAGGTGCTGTTTGTGGAGGGATATCTAAGAGTGGTGCCAATATTCGTGGAACACATGGTATCCCTGCAATGGTTATTGGACAACCTGGACATGCTGCCCTTTTATTCTATAGTAAAGATGCAGAAGGAAGAGGGTATTGGAGAATTGATAATGATGTCTCTGGATGGACTTTGTCTGGTGGAGGCGGAAACCTTCTCGGTTGGGGAAGTGGTAGTTATACACAAGGTTTTTCTAATGGTGTTTATGTGGAATTTGAGCAAGCAGCAATCAATGATTATGCAAATTTTATAAAAGTAGAAGAACAAATCATGCTTGCAAATGTATACAAAAGTGAATTAACAAATGAAACGATTGATGAAGCAACAAAACAGAATTCTTTACAAAAACAAGAAGAATTTTATAGAAATGCATTGACTATTCAGTCTATCAATTATGATGCTTGGCTTGGACTTATAGATGTATACAATAGGAATGAGGCAAAAACTGAAAATGAATTTTATGATTTAGCAGAAAATATAGCGAATACTTTGAAACATTTTCCTCTACCTATGTATAACGCAACTAATTTAATCAAACCAAAATTAAAAAATGTTGAGAATATTTATAAATTAACTCTTTTACAGACAAGAACTTTAACAGAGGCTAGTCAATTACCGAACAATACTACAACTGACTTTTCTGTTGTCCAACCAGGTGTTACTCGTTTAGAAGCCAGTTTCTTATTAGGAAAAATGGATAAAACGATTGCTACATTCTCTTTTGATGGAGAGGATGCTGGAAAGATTGTATTATCGGATCGTTTTGATGGAAATGGTGTTCGTTGGGATTATAGCTTGGATGGGAAACAAACATGGAAAGAAGTTTCTTTTACAGCAGAGGAAGAACATAAATTGCAATTGACTTCTGAGGAACTTGCAAGCATTACTTCAACAAATGATATTTATGTTCATATTGTTGGTGTTAATTATGAAGAGCAAAATTTGTATTCTATTGATATAACAGAACAAACGCTTCCTGCTATTTTATATGCCAATGATTTAGAAAATCGTGTCATGGGAGTCGATTTGACTTATGAATGGCGAAATAATGAAAATGATGCTTGGACATCTTATAAAACAGCTTCTCCTGATAACACTGGAAATAAAGAGTTAGAAATTCGTATAGGTGCAACGGGGACTCGACTTGCAAGTGGTTCAAGAAAGTTTACTTTTACGGAAGATAATCAATTGGATACACAAAAATATGTCCGCATTTCTCATTTGTCTATTCATGACTATTCTACCCAATCTGTGGATAGTAAAAGACCTTATTATGCACCAAATGCGATTGATGGAAATGTAAATACTTTATGGCATACCGATTTTAGATACAATGTATTACAACAGGAAGGCAAGCCATTTATTACGATTAAATTGGATCACCCAACCTATCTTTCTGTTTTGGAATTTACACAAAAGAAATACAAATCCAATGATCCAGACGCAATAAAGAATGGAATTGTATATGTAAGTCAAGATGGAGAATCTTTTAAAGAAGTTGGAAGAATAGAAAATTGTGAGAATTATGATGAAACGCATAGAGTAGTTTTTAACGAAAGTGTTTATGGACAATATGTAAAATTAGAGTTGGAAACTTACGATATGTTTGCTTCTGTTGCGATGATTAGTTTGTTTGAAGATAGAACAAAACAAGATGTTGAGGTTCCAACAGCAGGTATTGCTTATGATAAAACAACTTTAACTAATGGAAATGTTGTTGTTCGATTAGTGAATCCAAGTACAAACATTACAATTTTGAATAATGGTGGAAGTGATACTTATGTATGTACATACAATGAATGTACTTTCACATTTGAATTTGAGGATGATAATGGAGTAAAAGGTACAGCAACAGCATATGTCGATTGGATTGATAAAGAATCTCCGACAGCAGAAGTTACTTATAGTACAACAACACCTACAAATAAAGATGTAACAGCAAATTTAACAAATATAAAAGAAGATGTTTATTTGCTTGATGAAAATAATAATAAAGTAAATTCTATAGAATTGGAAAATGGTAGAGTTGTTTCTATTCATTATTTGGATTTACAAGGAAATATTACAAAAGTTCTTTATTTAAATGAAAAAGGGGATACGGAAAAGATTACGTATTATTACAATACAGAGAATAAAGATACAATTTTATATACAGTTACTTTGAATGAATTAGGAAATGTTATAAAAGAAACTTTTAAAGATGAAGATGGAAATGTTATTGACCCTGAGAATAAAGAAGATATTCGAAGACTGGATTTAATGGGACGTACAAAACCTTTGCAATATACGTTTGAAGAAAATGGTACGTATACGTTCCGTTTAGAAGATAAAGCTGGGAATCGTAATGATGTTGTAGCGCGTGTTGATTTTATTGATCGAGTAGTTCCTATTGCTTTTGTCCATTATGATGTTATGGAAACAACTGTTGGTCGTGTTGTTGCAACTATTGCATTTGATAAAACGGGAGTACGTATTACCAATAATGGTGGAAGTGATACTTATACATTTACAGAGAACGGGAGTTTTACTTTTACGTTTGTTGATCAGGCGGGAAATAGTGGTTCTACCACCGCAAAAGTAGATTGGATAGAAAAACAAGAATTCCCTGTTGTTTCTCTTCATTATAGTGAAGAGATGCAGACAAAAAATCCTGTTAGTGTTATGTTAGTTAATCAAGGAAGTCCTATTAAAATTTTAAATAATGGTGGAAGTAATGTTTATACATTTGAGAAAAATGGAGAGTTTACTTTTGAATATGAAGATTTGGCTGGAAATTTCTATACCATTACAGCGAGAGTAAGTTGGATTATCCAAGAAGAGAATTCGAATGAAAATGAAAATAATCAAGGGAATACGAATGGGGAAAATAATACTAATACTAGTGGTAGTGGAAATGGTTTCTCTTCTTCTACTAATAAACCAACAGCAAGTCATCCTATTATTTCTGTTCCTGTTGATAAAGATGATACTATAAATAATACAATACCAAATACTAATCCTACAGATAAAACGGAGGAGAAAGAAGATTCTAACCAAGTTCAAGAAGATAAAAATGAGAATAAAAATCAAAATGATGTAAAAAATGAAGAAATTAAACAAGAAGAAAAGAACAGCAAGAAGAAACTTACTTTTATTGGAATGATTTGTTTTATTATTGTTGTGGCTATTCTTAGGATTAAAATTCATAAAAAATAACGAAAAAACCTTACATTGATGTGAGGTTTTTATTGTTTGTTTTTATACTTTCACTGGATTATCACAAATATAGTATAATATATTTTGTACGAGGTGATCATTTGAAAGTTTTAGTTGTAGATGATGAAACATTAATTCGTGATGTTATTATTGAGTATTTGAAGTTAGAAAATATGGAATATAAAGAAGCAAGTGATGGATATGAAGCAATACATCTTGCAAAAAATGAGACATTTGATGTGATTATTATGGATATTATGATGCCAAAAATGGATGGTTATACTGCAGTGAAAGAAATTCGTAAGTTTAGTGATGTTCCTTTTATTATGCTTTCTGCTCGTAGTGAAGAGTATGACAAGCTAACTTGTTTTGATATTGGAGTGGACGATTATGTGACAAAACCTTTTAGTCCCAGAGAGTTGATTGCTCGCATTAAAGCTGTTACCAAAAGAGGAAAAGAAAATAAAGAAATAGGCACCTTTCATTTTTCAGGTTTGTTTATTGATACCAATGCGCATGAAGTGTATGTGGATAAAAATTTAATTCAATTAACTCCAAAAGAATATGATTTACTTCTTTATTTAATTGAGAATAAAAATATTGCTTTGACTCGTGAAAATTTGCTTACTAATATTTGGGGTTATGATTTTTATGGTGATGACAGAACAGTAGATACACATATTAAAACTTTACGAAAAAATCTTTTGGAGTATGGAGATTTTATTAAGACAATACGAAAAGTAGGTTATAAGTTTGAATATAAAGAGTAAAGTAGAAGAGATTTATCTTCGTTTTCGGAGGAAAAAAAATAGTTTTAATTTAAAAACGCTTTTGTATCTTGTTCTGTTTAGCTTGGGCATCATTGTTTTTTTATGGATTTTTCAAGTTTTGTTTTTGCAGTTTAGTTATGAACACTATCAAATAAAAAAAATGACTTCTATTGTGAGTCAAATTGAGTCTTCTAGTATAGAAAAATTGGATACTATTTTGACTACTCTCGCTTATCAAAATGAAGTTTGTATTGAGTATGAGTCGGATTTTGGAACTACGATTTCTTATAATACGCTACAATTTGGATGTGGTTTAGATAAAAATATTAGTAGTATTAATAAAATTAAAAGTAATTTAAAAAATACAGATTCTAAAAAGAGTGGAGTGAAGTTAATTAATCCTACTTCTAAAACCAAAGCTTATCTCTATGGAATCGATGTTGATATTGGTTATGTATTTGTTTATAGTAGTTTAGAGGATATTGATTCTACAAGTGTGATTTTGAAGGGGCAACTTATTTACATTATGATTTTGGTTTTATTGTTTGCTTGTTTTATTGCTTATTTTTTGTCTAAGAAAATTACTAAGCCGATTTTAAATATGACAAAAAAAGCAAGAGAAATGGGAAAAGGAAATTACGATGTTGTTTTTCAAGAGAATGGGACTTTAGAAATTGATGAACTTGCTCGTACTTTGAATGGAGCTTGTTCTGATATGAAGAAAATTGATGAGTTAAGACGCGATTTGCTTGCGAATGTTAGCCATGATTTGAAAACACCTCTTACTATGATTAAAGCCTATGCGGAGATGGTGAGAGATATTTCTTATAAGAATAAAGTGAAACGGGAAAAAGATTTAAATGTAATTATTGATGAAGCGGACCGCTTGAATATTTTGGTAAATGATTTGCTTGATTTGTCTAAGTTGCAAGCGAATACTACAGGTTTATCCCTTCAAAGTTATGATTTGGTGGAGGAAATAAAACAAGTTCTTTCACGTTATGATATTATTAAAGAAACAGAAAATTATCATTTTGTTTTGGATTTACCTGAAAAGGCGATGGTGCATGCCGATAAAAATAAAATGAATCAAGTTATTTATAATTTGATTAATAACGCAATTAATTATACTGGAAAAGATAAAAAAGTTACTCTTCGTGTTACAGATAAAGGCAAACATTATTTGGTGGAAATTATTGATACAGGTAAGGGAATACGAAGTGATGATCTTCCTTATATTTGGGATAAGTATTATAAGAATGAAAAAAATCATAAACGGAATGTGGTAGGAACAGGAGTTGGGCTTTCTATTGTAAGAAATATTTTGGAGACTCATAAGTTTATCTATGGGGTAAGTAGTAAAAAGAATAAGGGAACTACTTTTTACTTTGAAATTGTCAAGTAACGTATCTTTCACTAACTCTTCACAATTCTAACATATTTGTTTGTTATGATTAAAACATGAAAGGAGAAGTGATACGTAGAATATAGATTGTAAAAAATTATATATAAAAACGATAACTCTATACAATTTTAAATAACATATAAACTCAAACTCACACTTTTGAAAGAAGACGATTTTAAAGTCTTTTTTCTTTTTTTGTTTTGTTATTAACAATCATCAAATTTTTATAAAATAATGCTTGACAAAGTCGGGGGGGGGCTATAATACTAGAAATTTTAAAAAAGGGGGAGTTTTTATGTCTATTTCAACGAAAGGAGAATTTGATGAAATCATTGAAAAGATAAAAAGTTTGGTGATTCAATATGAAAACAATAGTTTACATTTTAATCAGTACCAAATATATCTTGCTAATGGCGATAAGTTGTCTTTTGAGGTTTCACCAAAAGTTGTTCCTCATCTTCTTGGAATTCGTTTGGATTATTTGATTGGAACAAATTTGTTTAAAAGTCAGGATGCTTATTCTTTGATGAAAGATTTTTTGGAAAATAGTTATTCTGTTTATCGATATGTTCAGGAAGGACGTTTATTTTATACTTCTCTTTTTTCTCGTTTTTTAGAGGAAAAATTGGAGACTTTTGAGAAAATAATTTATTATTTTGATCCTTCTGATATAGAATTTATTTGTAAATATGATAAGAGTAAAACATTTCAGTTAGGTTTAGAAACTAATTCTCCTTGTGATTATTTTATTGCAAAAAAGATGAACAATGGAGATATTTATCTGTTGGGATTAGTTCGTCAAGGTAATATTTACATGCCAATGTCTAGTATGACTTTTAGAAATGATGAGAATCAAATCACAGGTCTAAAATCTTTATTGCTGAATCAAGTACTAACATTTTCTTCTAATATTTTAATAAACAATGAAGTAACTCATTTTAATCATTCGGGACGATTAAATGTTTCTAATAAGTTAAATAAAATAAATACCTTGAAAAAATATGCTTCTCAAATAAAAGGCGTTTCTGTAGACGTTTCTAATGATTATCAATTTGTTACTACGGGTTATACAATGAAAGATAATAAAATTAACGATTATAAAATGGTTTGTCAACAATTAAAAGAAGCGATATTAGAGCGAAAACTATTTACTTTAGATGAGAAAGATGCGGACGCTGAACTGGTTAGTTTGGTGAATGCTTATAATGATGGAGCATGTACTAATGGAAATGAACAGGCGTTAAAATCGTATAGTACATTGGCTTTGGAATATGATAGTCTAGTAAAGAAAGTGTGTAACTTGGAGTTGCAGTTAGAAAAAGAGGAAGAACAATCGGCAGCTTACTATAAAAGGGTTCAAGCATTAGAAGAAGAAAATCTCCAATATAAAGAGTTTCAGGAGAGTGTTTATTCTTTAGTTAGAAATCAACAACAAAAGCAGTTGAAAAATTAAATGGAAATTTTATTTCTATTTTTTTTGCCTTTTGGTTTTAGAAATTGTATGGTAAAATGTTTAATATCAAAAGATAAAGAGTAGAAACATATCTTTTTAATGAGGTGAAATGTATGACACAAAAAGTGGCTAATTTTATGGTAGGCTTGTTTGGTGGAATTGCTGGTAGTGTGTTAGGAAAATATTTGGTTATTTTTATTTTGTCTATGGTTCCTATTTTGGAGCTTCGAGGAGGACTTATTGCTGCCAGTTTGCTTGATCTTCCTATGTGGAAAAGTTTTTTGGTTTGCTTTATTGGAAATATTATTCCTATTCCTTTTATTTTGTGGCTTATTAATCCAATATTCCGTAAAATGAGAAATTGGCGGCATTTGGGTAAAGTGGTAGTTTGGTGCGAAAATAAGGCAAATTCTAAGAAAGATAAAATAGAAAATTTGAAGTATTTGGGTTTATTTTTATTTGTTGGTATTCCTTTACCAGGAACTGGAGCTTGGACAGGATGTTTGATTGCTGCTTTACTGGATTTGGATAAGAAAAAATCTTTTCTTGCAGCTGTTTTAGGTGTGGTTTTGGCAGGAATTATTATGCTTATTTTTTCCTATGGAGTTTTAGGAAGGATTTTTTAAATGAAACATATTTATTTGGTTAGTAATAATATGGTGAGTCGGGCAAATGTTATTTATCCGAAGGAAACGACATTTAATGAAGTTCGCGAGAAAACAATGCTTAGTTTTAAGGGTGAGGAACTTGCTAGAAATTTGGTGAAAAATGAAGCTTTGAATAAAATTGACGCTATTTATTCTTCGCCTTATTTTTGTGCTATGAATACGGTTAAATATTTTGCAGAAGCAAAGTGTTTGGATATTGTTTTGGATTCTCGTTTGGGAGAACGTGTGATTGGAGAACTTGGCTGCAATGAATATAGATTTTTGAAAGGAATGCAAGAACATGATTTTGATTACAAACTTTCGAATGGCGAATCTTTGAATGATGTAAAATCGCGGATGGATGCTTTTTTGTATGATGTTGTTTTGAGTTCTGATAGAAATATTTTGGTTGTTACTCATAATATTGCTTTACTTAGTTTGCTTCTTAAGTTTTGTCATAAAGGGTATAATTTGTATGACCGGCTTATTTTGGATCATCATGATGAAGTTATCATGGATGGGGTGTTTCATGATATGGATATTGTTGAAATTGTTTATGATGAAGGGAAGTTTGTAGGAGTAAGAAGGTTGGTATAATGAAAATAAAAGTATGGCAAGCTGGATTAATTGTTATTTTAGTTACTCTTTTGTTTCTTGAATGCTTTCTTTTGTTCTTTTCTAAGTGTTAGGTGTTTTTATGCAAAAAGAAATTGATTTTAAAAAGTTTTTGTTTTTTCTTATTGGTTATGTGTTTTTTCTTTCTATTCTAATGGGTGTCGTTTTTATGAAAAAAAATCCTTTTTGTTCATCCAATACTCCTTGTTTGACTGCTACTTGTACGTCTTGTGAAAGTTTAAATGAAAAAAAAGTTTGTACAGATTGTAGTCTTTTTAATGAAAAAGAAGAAAGAATTTGGGTAGGGAGTTGTATTTATGAAGAATAGTTTGGCTATTCTTTTTTTTATAACCTAGTTAAATAGTATATTTTTATATAAAAAAACTTTCTATACCTTTTGTATACAAAGTTTTTAACAATCTTTTTCTTCTGTGTCAATACATTTCCAATTGATGGTTCCACAAGTAGTGCAAACATAGGGAACTAATACTTTTTTTCCTTTTGGCTTTTCGTATTTTTCAACAATTTCGACGCAAAGTAGACCTGTTTCTTCGTCAATATAAGCGCGACCTTGTTTGGAATCTTTACAGCTTCCACAATTTTGATTTTTCATGTTTTTTCCTCCTATGTTTATTATGTCTCGTTTTTATGGTAAAATACAATTAGGTGGATTTATGAAGGTTTTAACTATAAAACAACCTTTTGCTACTTTGATTGCAGAGGGGTATAAAGGATATGAGTTTCGTACTTGGAGGACAAAATTTCGAGGGGATTTTTTAATACATGCTGGAAAAAGTGTTGATAAAAAAGCCATGGTACGTTTCGAACATTTGGGATTAGAATATCCAACGGGTTGTATTTTAGCTAGTGCTTATCTCTCTGATTGTGTTTACATAGATGATAAAATGGTAGATTTTTTGGCAAAGAAAGACCCTTTGGTTTATTATGGGATTCTTCATAAAAAGGAATGGAATGGCTATGGATTTCAGTTAGAAAATGTACGAAAGATACAACCGATTCCTGCCAAGGGACGTTTAAGTTTTTGGGAGTACGAAGGGGATATAGAATGGATAAAGTGATTCGAGTAGGTGTTAGTAATCGTCATGTACATCTAAGAGAAGATACTTATAAAAAGTTGTTTAAAGATGTGCCATTTACTAAAAAGTATGATTTGAATCAGGTAGGAGAGTTTGCAAGTAATCAAACAGTTCTTTTACGAACTAGTAAAGATAGTCTACTCCATGTTCGGGTTGTTGGTCCTTTTCGCGAGTATGATCAAGTAGAAATTTTTAGAAGTGATGCAAAGTCTTTGGGTTTAACTCCTCCTGTTAGAAGAAGTGGAGATTTAGAGGGGAGTGCTTCTTTGGAAGTAATTGGAGAATATGGCTCTGTTTTTTTAGAACATGCTTGTATTTTGGCGAATCGTCATGTGCATATGTCTTTTAGTGAGGCAGAAGCTTTGGGGCTATCAGATAACGAACGAGTACAAATAGTTGTTCAGAAAGATAATTCTTCTACTATGGATGCTTATGTGAAAATTAGTGACAATGGTTTTTTAGAACTTCATTTGGATAAGGATGATGCCAATTCTTTTGGATTAAACACTGGAGATGAAGTAATTATGAAATATGGAGATTTATGATGTGGAAGATTGGAAATGTAGAAATTAAAAATCGTATTGTTATGGCTCCTATGGCTGGCTTTTCCAATACGAGTTTTCGTAAGATTATTAAGGAAATGGGAGCAGGTCTTATTTTTGCTGAAATGGTGAGTGATAAAGCGATTTCTTATGAAAGTACAAAAACTTTAGATATGCTTAAAATGGATGAGATGGAACGACCTATTGCACAACAAATTTTTGGAAGTGATGTGGAAAGTTTTGTTATTGCTGCAAAAAGAGTCTTGCATGAGATGCATCCTGATATTATTGATATTAACATGGGGTGTCCAGTTCCTAAAGTGGCACTCAAAAATCAAGCAGGAAGTGCGCTATTAAAACATCCTGATAAAATTAGAGAAATTGTTTGTGCTGTTGTAGAAGCAGTCGATGTGCCTGTTACAGTAAAAATTCGAAGTGGTTGGGATGAGGCAAGTATTAATGCTGTTGAGGTCGCACGTGTTATTGAAGCATCTGGTGCTAGTGCAATCACTATCCATGCTAGAACAAGGAGTCAAGGATATTCTGGTAAAGCAGATTGGAGTATTATTAAGCAGGTGAAAGATAGTGTTTCGATTCCGGTCATTGGGAATGGGGATGTTACAAGTCCAGAGCTTGCAAGACAAATGTTAGAGAGTACGGGTTGTGATGCGGTGATGATTGGTAGAGGTATATTGGGAAATCCATGGTTGATTCGGGATTGTGTTCGATATTTGGAAGAGGGAAAAGAGCCTGTCCACGTAAGTGATTTGGAGAAAGTAGCAATGATGAGGAGACATTATGATTTACTTAAAAATGATAAAAATGAGAGAGTTGCTCTCCTTGAAATTCGTACGAATATTTTATATTATTTGAAGGGCATGCCGAATGGGAAAGAGATTAAGATGCAGGTTTGTTCTTGTAAGTCGGATGAAGAATTACTTGGAGTTTTGGATTCTTATCAAGAATTTTTAAAAGAATTGGTTAATTATGGCTAAAAGTAAGAAAAGAATAGCACTAATATAGTTGCTTTTTTTATTGTTTTTGAAAATACTTGCAAAGTAATATCCAATAAGTAATATTAGAATTGATGCTAAGCTAAAGTAACTTACTATTTTAAGGATTGGTTCTGTGTAAACAAAGTTGAAAGAAATGATGGTTCCATCCAAAGAATGAGATAAGGTTAGAAGGACGCATTCTAAAAAGTGTAACGTTTTTTTGTATTTTCTTTGTTCTTCTTTTTCTTTTAAAGAACGATAGGCAAGGAATAGGTACAATAGGGTAGAAATGGTTTTGGTCATAAATGTGAATTGAAAATAATAATAGATAGTAAGAAAAAATGTATAGATTAAACTATTTCCTAAAAAAATAGTTAAGATGTTTGTTTTGCTTAGTTTTACTTTGGATAATTGCAATCCAATACCAATGATTAATCCATCTAAACTTGCAACAATGGAGTTTAAAAGTAAAAACATATTTGTCACCTGCTTTTATTGTATGTAAATTTATTTTTTGTGTATTGGCTTTTGACTGAAATGGGAATGTTTTTTCAATTGTTTTAGTAAAAAAGTGGTATAAATTGGTTGACAATTGGTATAATTATAATATATACTTTAGTAGTACTGCCCGATTAGCTCAGCTGGTAGAGCGCACGGCTGTTAACCGTTAGGTCGTAGGTCCGAGTCCTACATCGGGCGCCAGTATGAAATTAAAACCTTCGTTGTTTCGAAGGTTTTTTGTTTTGGTAAAAAGAAAAAATCCCATAAGGATTTAGTCTTTTTCTTTCCAAATGAATTTGTCCATTAATGTTAATGCTCCAACTGCAATTGCGAAAAATACGATGACTGATACACCAAATTTTATTAAAAATATTTTTGTAGCATTGCTTTTTTGCCATTCGTCATCAATGGTGTATAAAACATAAGTGTCACTGATATTCATTTCTTCTATTGTGCTTGAAAGCATTTTTTTGGCTGTGCTTGTTAAACCTACTTTTCTTCCAAGAGGTAAAGTGTACGTTTCTCCTTTAGCAATTTTATTGGCAATTCCTCTATTCATTTGCGCAAGTATGTTGGTGCCATCTTCTAATTCTATCACATAATACCTTCGATAATTATCGTCATAGTCAAATAGTTCTGTTTGTACTGCGTTTCTTTTTCTTCCTGATCCGCCTCTGCGTCGTTTTGTGTAAGGATCGGCCCAATTGGCAAGACTATATACGTTTGTTTTAGTGATTTTTACAGGAGTAACTGTGATGTAATCTACCGCATATGTATCTTCCCATTCTTGTTTGGTTTTGATGTCTGGAATTCCAACTCCAGCTTTTTTTCCTGTGTAATTGGTTCCTCTATTTTCTTCTATTTGGGTTTGATTTACGGTTTTTAGTTGTTTTTGAAATAAACTGTTTTCTAAATCAAATATGTAATAGAATGCTATAGCGAAAAGAAGGGATAAAACGATTACTATTGTTTCTACTATTTTTTTTATTTTGTTTTCTTCCATTTTTCTTTTTCCTTTCATTTTTTATAAATTATAGCACTTTTGGTTTCTTTTTGTAAAAGATTTGTCTTCTTTTGTCAAACTACTTGTATCTCAATAATAAGTCACTATAATAACAACTTGTGTGGCAAAGGATAAAAATATCTTTTGTATTTGATTTACACTTTGCTCACTGTAAAGAGTTGAAGAGAATTTTTTTTAATAAAATTTGCAAATTTTAAAAAAAAGTTTATAATTAAAAGCGACTTGTCATAAAATAAATTGCTTGTTAAAAAAGGAGAGAAAAATGTTAGAATTAAAAAAGATTAAGAAAAGTTATACTACGGGAGATTTTACTCAAGTAGCATTGAAAAGTGTAGATTTGAAATTTCGTAAAAGTGAGTTTGTTGCCATTTTAGGACCAAGTGGAAGCGGAAAAACAACTCTTTTGAATATTATTGGTGGTTTGGATCGTTATGATGAAGGAGATTTGATTATAAATAGTCGTTCTACCAAAAAGTTTAAAGATCAAACTTGGGATGCTTATCGTAATAATTGTATTGGTTTTATTTTTCAAAGTTACAATTTGATTAGTCATATTAGTATTTTAGCTAATGTAGAAATGGGGATGACACTCAGTGGAGTTTCCCCTAAAAAACGTCATAAAAAAGCAAAAGAAGTTTTGAAAAAAGTGGGACTTAAGGACCACATGCATAAAAAACCAAATCAACTTTCTGGAGGTCAAATGCAGCGAGTTGCTATTGCAAGAGCTCTTGCAAATGATCCCGATATTGTTTTGGCAGATGAACCAACGGGTGCTTTGGATACGAAAACAAGTGTGCAAATTATGGAACTTATTAAAGAAATTGCTAAGGATAAGTTAGTCATTATGGTGACACACAATCCGGATTTGGCAAGAGATTATGCCAATCGGGTGATTGAGATGCGTGACGGGGAAGTACTTAACGATTCGAATCCTATTCAAAAAAGTGAAGGAGAAGAAAAAGAGTACAAAATTAAACGAACCGCGATGGGTTTTCTTTCGGCTTTAAAACTAAGTTTGAATAATATTAGAACCAAAAAAGGACGTACGATTCTTACTGCTTTTGCTTCTAGTATTGGAATTATTGGGATTGCTTCTATTTTGAGTTTATCGAATGGTTTTGATCGCCAGATAGATATTTTTGAAAGAAATACTTTGTCTTCTATGCCCATTATTATAAGTGCTCAAGCGATGAATTTGGATGAAGAGACAATGAACGAGATGCAAAATTCTGTTAAAACTACTGATGAGGATTATCCTACAACGAATTATGTTGTTCCACAAAAGTCAATGGAGGAAACGTTTACTCATAAAAATAAAATCACAAAGGAGTATGTGGATTATATTGAAAAAGCAAATCCCGAAATTGTTAGTGGAATTGCCTACAATCGATTTACTGGTTTAAATTTGATGAATGAAATTGATGGAACTATAAAAATGGTAACGATTGCAAATTCGATGGGAAGTATTCCTAAAAATCTTTCGGAAAATAAACAAAGTGTGATTGATGAAAAATTTGATATTTTGGCTGGAAGAGAAGCGAAAGAAAAAGAAGAACTTGTTTTGATTGTGGATAGTAAAAATCATGTCAATGAAGAAATTTTGGAAAATTTAGGATTGGATCCTAAAAAAGAGACGATTTCATTTGATGAAATATTACAATGTGAAATGAAACTTCTTTTAAATGACGATTATTATACAAAAGTTGGCAATTATTTTACAATTGCTTCTGATTTAGAGAAATTGTATCATTCTAAAAATGCTTTGACTTTAAAAGTGGTGGGAATTGTACGAATGAAAGAGGATTTTCCTAGTTATGTTCAATCGTCTGCACTTACTTATACCGAAAAATTATTGGATTATGTGATTGAAAATAATAAGAACTCAAAAATTGTGAAAGCGCAGAAAGAGGCAAAGTATAATTTAATGACAGGAGAAGCATTTGATTTGTCTACTGATGAGGGAAAAGAGACTAAGGAACAAGTTTTGGCTTATTTAGGAGATGAAGCAGTTCCTTATATGATTCAAGTATATCCTAGGGATTTTAATGCCAAAGAAGAGCTTCTTAGTTATTTGGATCAATACAATGAGGGAAAAGAGCCTGAACATCAAGTGGTTTATACCGATCAAGCAGAAATTATTTCTTCTTTGTCAGGAAGTATTATGGATGCCATTACGATTGTTTTGATTGCTTTTAGTGCGATTAGTTTGATTGTTTCTTCTATTATGATTGGAATTATTATGTATATTTCGGTTTTGGAGAGAACTAAGGAAATAGGAATTTTGAGAAGCTTGGGTGCTCGTAAGAAAGATATTTCGCGTGTATTCAATGCAGAGACGTTTATTATTGGGATGTCTTC
Source organism: uncultured Mycoplasmatota bacterium (assembly GCA_947649365.1). Lineage (GTDB taxonomy): Bacteria > Bacillota_I > Bacilli_A > RF39 > UBA660 > MGBC108787. Next base: position 28,112 of record CANSRH010000020.1, read on the forward strand.
TGGAATTTTAGGAATTCTTATTACTCGATTGTTGTTGATTCCTGCTAATACAGTTTTATATAATTTAACTGAATTAAAAGATGTTGCTGTGTTAAATCCATTTCATGCAATCATTTTGATACTTGTTAGTTTGTTATTAACTTTGATAGGTGGGGCCATTCCTGCAAAAATTGCTAGTAAAAAAGATCCTGTCATTGCATTAAGAACAGAATAAAAAATTCTCTATTTTTGAGAATTTTTTTCTTTGGGATAGGGTTCTCTTTTGTTTGTTTTTCCAATTAGATAATCAATAGATGTTTTATAAAAATCAGCTAATTTGGAGTACTTTTCTATTGGCATACTGTTGATTCCGTTTTCGTAACGATTGTATTGTGCTTGTGTAACATTTAAAAGAATGGCAATGTCTATTTGCTTTAAATCTTTGTCTTCTCTTATTTCTTTTAGACGTTCAATGTTCATAACATCACCTTATTGTTATTGTATATAATATTCATTTTAGATATTGACTTATATACGTATGGCGTATAAAATAAAATTATGATATACGATATTCGTATATGTGTTAGGCGGAAAGGTAATATATGAAAATAGAAAAGTTTAAGAAAACCAATAAGCAAAAGAGAATGATAATAGGTGCAATAGCAGGGATAGTATTGTTAATAGGAAGCATTGTATTTGTAAGAAGTTATGCCTTGTATGAAGAAGAGAAAGAGTT